>JAITRM010000027.1 GCA_031288395.1 Holosporaceae bacterium
TTGTGCCTGGCGTCGAGCAGTATGCCTTTGGCCCCCCCTCCGACCGCCCGCTGCCTCTCCTTATTGCTTTGTATTTCCAATAATATTTTTTCGAAGGTCGGCAGGAGAGCCTCAAATTCTTCCGAATTTACTCCGGTCAAACTCCTCAGCATCCTCTCATCTCTAAATAATCTATCAAGTCTTAACATTTCTTCCTCCCATACGTCATTACGACACATTAACACATTTTTCTAATGGCGAACAGGGTTATATTGTGAGCTGTTCCTGGTACAATCACATGTTCACAAAATGCGCCATGACCATTGATTGATTTGTATGCAGTGTCAGGATGTATTTCTCCTATAGGATCATCAATTTCTTGACGTCCAGGTGTTCCATTTGGAAGATCGAATACAGCAGCAAGCGCCTCCCCAACAAAAACCCCTACAAACACAATTGCTACAGTTATTTTTCTAAAATTCGCTATTCCCAAAATCTTCCTCATAATTCCATTCAATTTGTCGCATGCTATCAAGAAAACATTAAAGCAACGCTAATAAACATGCTGTCAAAAAATATCTTTCCAACCTAGCGAGTGTACTTTACGAACTCTCGGTACAGTTGCGACATTTTGCTTAAATTACAGACCATAGCAGCAAAAAACATAAAATCCGCTCAAAACACCATAATTCTCCACATGTCCTAAAAATCAACGGAGAACCCGGAGACTTCGCATCTCTTTCGGCATCTGTACGCGTTCTCTAAACCTTTTTTCAGAAAAATCAGGGTTTGACAGGCAAAATCTTGGGGGCCAATGGCTGCGGAGATTGTACTTTCCAAATCTCCAGGTACGGTTTTATGGAGAATGGAGACGGATTTTTAGGGAAAATGACACGATTTGGCAGAAAATTATGGATCAGAAACGAGAGCTGGGCAAACAATGATAATGGCTTAAAGCCTCTGACGCAGCGCATTCCGCCGATCTCAAGAGGCATGGACAACCTCAAATTCTCCAGTATGTCCATTGTCATATTGGCGGACAGAGCGAGATTCGAACTCGCGAAGGGGCAACCCCTTGCCGGTTTTCAAGACCGGTGCCTTAAACCGCTCGGCCATCTGTCCCTGAAATGATCGCCCTGGAATAACCGTGTCCGTCTATAATTTCTCGTCCTCCGGGACCCGTCGGAGTCAAGATTTGAAAACTCTCAAAGCCCGATGGCGAACATGGTTAATCAAGCGCCCGCGGCGTTTAATATTCTTTCCCTTCTTTCCAAATGAACAGCGCCACAGCCGTCGTTAGCGAAGAAATGATAAACAATAGCGATGGGATCGCCGCGTCTTCCGTCCACTTTACCAGATAGGTGGCCAGCGTAGGCGCATAGGCTCCGAATGCGGCCATAGCGAAGTTGTGGGCGATGGAAACTCCCGCCAGCCGCACTCTGGTGGGAAACATGGAGCAAATGGCGGCCGGAATGGGGCCATAGTAGATGGAAAACAAAAAAATGACTCCCAGCTCTCCAAACATAGCGCAGACAAACGTGGCGTTGCCCATGAATAGAAACAACGGATAGGCCAAAATCGCCAGCGTCAGCGTTGCCAGCAGCATTTGCATGCGTTTGCCTACGCCGCGATCCGCCAGCCATCCACCAAGCAAAATAAACAGGGCGAAAAAGATCATGTTGATGGTTTGGATGGCGAAGGCGTTGTGGCGCCCCAGGTGTAGGACGGAGTCAAAGTAGGTGGTGAAAAATATCGCTATCAAAAAATATCCGCAGGCGGTCAGAACGTCGGTGATGGTGACCATCACCAACCCTTTCCAGTGGTTCCGGAATAAATTTCTCAGTAGATTCCGCTTTTCCGCAGGTTTTTCCTCTTTTTGCGTAGCGAGAAACTCCTTTGGATCTTCCAATTTGTTTTTCACGTACTCGGCCACAAACGTACCGAAAAAACTGATGATGAATGGAATTCTCCAGCCGAAAGTTTCCAGCTGCTCGGAGGTAAGAAGTTTGTCCACAGAAGTCGCCACCAGCGCGCCAAGAATGAATCCACTTACCAGACTGAATGGCGCCCAGGCGGAGTAGGTGGATTTCTTTTCAGGACTGGAATGCTCGTAGAGAAACACAATGGTGCCGGTGAAACCGCCGCCCAGCGCCAACCCCTGTAGGATTCGGATGATGGTCAGAATGACTCCGGCCCATATGCCAATGTACTCGTAGGTTGGCAGCAGTCCCATGAGCGCGGTCGGAATGGCCATCATGTAAATGGATATAACCAACGCCTTTTTGCGGCCGAATATGTCGCCTATGTATCCAAACATGACCGCGCCTATGGGGCGGGCGATCAGTCCGGAGGCAAAGGCACCGAAGGAAGCGATTATTTGCTGAAACGAATCACCGGAGGGGAAGAATAGCTTGCCGATAATGGATGCAAAAAAACCATAAATGGCAAAATCATACCATTCCAACGCGCTGCCGGCGACGCAGGATATGATCACCTTCTTCATTTTGTTAAATTCAGAAACCCCATTATTTTTTTTCATTAATGCACATCCTAAAAATATCAAAAACGCGACGATTCTACGCCAGCGCCGCATTTTTTTCAATTACATCCGGAGATTATTGCTCCGGGCGATATTCGCTGGAACTGACCGTCGATGACTGCGCTTCGGTGATGCGTTTTTTTAGAACAATTTGTTTTTGCATAACGTCGTCGTAGGAAAATGATTTTCTGTTCAAATCCGGAAGACTCGGCGCTTCATATCTGGAGCAGGATGCGCAAAATGCGACAAAAACCAGTGATTTTTTTGATTTAATCATCATCTATTTCCATGGATTTAATCTTTGTGAATAGCCGCGTCCTCAAGCTCTCCGCATGTGGCGCTAACGGCTTTTCAATGTAGCATTTTTTTCTAATGGCTACGCTGGGATAAATATCCGGATTGTTTATCAGGTTTCTATCTACGTACCTGTTGGCTCCGGTCACGGCGTTTGCCCTGGAAGTCTTGTTTGTTACCCGCGATATTACTCGTGGATGTAGCAGGAATTTTAGAAACGCGTAAATATTGTTCATATGCCTAGCGCCAAGCGGGATTGCCGCCACGTCCACCCACAGAGACACTCCTTCTTTTGGACAAAAAAACTTGACGTTCGGCATATGATTGTCGCGGCTCACCTTGAGAACGTCTCCGGAAGTGCTCAGTGTGGCACAGGCATTTCCTGAAGATAAATCTTCGAAACCAAAGGAGGTAAATTTAGATATAAAACGCCTGATTTTTTTCAAGTGTTCCGCCGCTTTTACTATGTCGTCTTCGTTTTCTGTTTCGGGATTTAGGCCGAGATAGGCCAGCACCGCAGGAAATAGCTCGTTGGGCGACTCGTAGACCGATATTCTGTGTTTGCTTATTTTTTCCGCGTAAATGGGGTCAAACAGTAGTGCGAGACTATTTTTCGGCGCATCTTTAACCAGTTCATCCACAATTTTTTCGTCCAGCCCAATTCCCGAAATTCCAAATTGATAGGGAATGGCGTGCATATTGTCCTGATCGTAGGCGGAAAGCCTCTTTAGGATATCCTGATCAAAAATAGAGAAATTTAGGCGAGTTTTATCCAACTCCTGATAGATGCCGGCCTTCAATTGTCTGGAAAAATGCGGCCATGCGGTGGGAAACACAATGTCATACTGCGCTCCGCCGGCCAGTAATTTTGCTTCCAGGATTTCATTTGAATCAAAAATATCGACAATCACCTTTACGCCGGTGAGATCTTCGAACAGTTCTATTAATTCGTATGGAACATAATCAATGCCGGTAATTATGTATAAACGCTTGTCTTCATCAAGCGGAGAAAATTTTTCGTCAGCCAATGCTTGTCGAAGTTCGTCGTCACCATGTTCCATTCCATCTGGCTTTTGAAAAATGAAGGCGCAGAACGCGCCTAACAGCAACACCAGAAGCAGATATTTTTTCATAACCTTTAGGCTTTTTCCCCTGTGGCCTCCTCAGCCTTTTTAGCCCTAGAATACTTGTAGGATCCATAGGGAATCGATAGCAAATACACGAGAATTAATGTGGAAATCGTCAGCCATATTTCTGTTATCAGACAAATTACCAAAAGACTGATGGATAACAGCGTGACTACGGCGGACCCGTTGGCAACTTCTATCATTTTTGACGAAAAAGTCTTCAACGTACTGATCATTAACATTCCTGAAACTAGAAGGCAGCACGTCATAAACATCGGATTTAGGAACGTATAGCAACCGGTCTCAAAGAATAGGACCATCGGAAGCATTACAATAATCGCTCCGGCTGGCGCTGGCACCCCGGAAAAATACTTCTTCTCACACTCAGGAACCGGCTCGTTTGAAAGCTGCGCAACATTGAACCTAGCCAGCCGCAGAGCGCAACATATGCTGAAAAACATGCAGGCTCCCCAGCCCGCGCTTCCGAGTATATGAATGGATTTAAGGAACAAAATCACGGACGGAGCGACGCCAAAACACACTAAATCAGATAGTGAGTCCAATTCAGCTCCGAATTGCGAGGACTGTCCCAATAGGCGAGCGATTTTTCCGTCAAGAGCATCCAGCAGCGCCGCCACAAATATGCACAACACGGCTAATTCCCAACTGTAAAATAAAGCCAACCGGATGGACGTCAGGCCAAAACAAAACGCCGAAATTGTGATCGTACTGGGCAAGAATTTGGCCAAAGTCGCGCTTTTCTTCGCCAGCAAAGCATCGCCATTTTCACCAATTTGATCAATGGAATCCTTATTTTTCATTTCGCCTGTTTACCTCCAAAGTGAGCCAAAATAGTTTCTCCAGCAACAGCAACCTGCCCCTCTTCCACCGAAACCTCGACGTCGACAGGCAGGTAAATATCCACTCTGCTGCCGAATCTTATAATGCCGACGCGCTGACCCATTTCCAACTTTTGCCCTTCGCTGATATCGCTTCTTATTCTTCTTGCTACCAATCCCGCAATCTGGACAAAAATTACCTGCGCGTTATTGGCGGCGCGGATGTAGGTCGCTTGACGTTCGTTGAAATCGCTGGCTTTATCGAGCGTTACATTAAAAAATTTCCCCGGAACATAGAGGATTTTCTCAACACGCCCAGAAACAGGAGCCCTGTTAACATGGACGTCAAATACGCTCATAAATATGCTAATTCGCTTTCTTTTTCCTTGGATTCCCAATTCATCTGGTGGATCGCACTCTGAAACTTTTAGCACCGTACCGTCTGCTGGGCTGACAATCAGAGAGTTTCCCTTGGGATGTACTCTTTCCGGATCGCGGAAAAAGAATAGGCAGCTAATTGTTAGTATAAACCCTAGCCAGCCCATATTAGTGCTCAAATTCCCAAGGAAAATGGCAACGACAGCCACAACCGCGGCAATCTTGCTTCCGTCTCTATCGAATGGCAATCTAATGTCCATTTTGACTCCCCACCACGCTTCCGGCGATTATATTGATTCCATATCCATAATTCAAATTCAAAAGATATCACACAATCGTTAATGATTTATTTGTTTCTTTCATGTTATAAATCACATGAGCATAGAGAATATGGAAAGTAATGAAGAGCGATATTTCGGGATTTCCTGAGTTTTTGCCGCAGGAACAGATAGTTTTTTCCGAAATTATGGAAATCATAAAAAAAAAGTTTGAATTTTATGGCTTCGTGCCAATGGATACTCCGGCCGTCGAGCGCGTTAGCACATTGCTGGCCAAAGGAGACGACAATGAGATCTATGGGCTATATCGCCTGGCAGACGGAGAGAATGCCAAGAAAGACCTGGGGCTACGCTTCGATCTGACAGTTCCGTTGGCCAGATATGTTGCTGCGCACTTCGGTCAGCTTGTGTTTCCCTACAAGAGATACCACATCGCTCCGGTTTGGAGAGGCGAACGTCCCCAATACGGCAGATATCGCCAATTTTACCAGTGTGACGTCGATGTGGTGGGAAATGGCGAGCTTTCGCTGGCGCACGATGCAGAAATTATACTTTTGGTTACCGACGTGCTGCAGTCGCTGAATATTTTCAATTTTCACACGAAAATCAACAACCGGAAGATCCTTTCGGGGTTTCTAAAAACATTTGCCGACGAAAAAACGGTCACCGAAATCATCAAGCTCATAGATAAAATCGGAAAGATTTCCTACGACGAGTTCGATGAAGCGGTTCTGCAGCAAAAAGTATCCGACAACGACCTGCGCAAAATTAGGAGCTTTCTTGAAATAGAAAAAAGAGGACGCAATTTGGAGGTTTTGAAATGGATGGAGACTCTCAAATTCAACGAGGAGTACAGTCTTGGCGTTTCGGAACTGGAGGAAACGCTGCAATTGCTGAAAAAAATGGAAATTGAAGATAATAAAATAAAGATTTCCATGAAGCTGGCGCGCGGGCTCACCTACTACACGGGAAACGTATTTGAAACCGTCCTAGATGATTTCGATGACTTAGGGAGTATCGCCGGCGGAGGAAGGTACGACAATCTCGTTAGGTCGCTATCGGACAAATATTTTCCCGGAGTTGGAGTGACCATCGGGATTTCCAGATTGGTGCCTAAATTATTGGAAAAAGGGCTGCTGAAAGCTGATAGAAGCGCCACCGCGCAACTGCTGGTAACGGTTCAGTGTCGCGAATATATGGGAAGCTATCTGAAGATGGCCGATAAACTTAGAAGCATTGGAATAAAAACGGAAATATACCTTCACGACAAAAATTTGGGCGCTCAGCTTAGCTACGCCAGCAAAAAGGGTATAAAATTCGTTCTCATTGCCAATGAGATGGAGCTTCTCGACGGCAGGGCCATCATTAGGAATCTTGAAACAAAAGAACAGATGACGATTTCCGTTCCGACGTTTGCTGAAGAAATTTCAAAATTTATGGAACCACAGTAGATGACGCATTTTCTATTCGATTAGCGATTTCATGGAGAGACGTTTTCTGGGCGCTGATTTGTTGGTGTTGGTTGCCGCTGACATCGGCAATTTCCGATTTTCGGAGGCAATTTCTGCCTTGACGTCATTTGCTGGCGGAGCATAGCCGAAAACCGAAAGCATGAAATCCCTCCAAACCATGGCCGGCAGCACTCCTCCGGTCATTCGCGGGCTCATGGGCGTATTATTGTCATTTCCGGCCCAAACTCCGGTTACAATGGGATGGGCAAAGCCTATGAAACTGGCGTCGCGACTATCGTTGCTGGTGCCAGTTTTTCCGTAGGCCGTTATCGGAAGTTTTGCTCTTCTTCCGGAGCCCCTTTCTATTACCGCCCGCATCATTATTTTCATTTTCTCGCAGATCTCTTTGGAAATTACCCTTTTGTTTTGGTGCTTATAAGTCTGGTATAACGTTTTTCCCCTCTGATTTTTTATGCTGACAATGCCGAAAGGCGTCATCTTTAGACCGTCAATCATGGTAGCGCCGTAGCAGGCGGTAATTTCCAGCAAACTTATGCCGCTTGCCCCCAAAGCGGAGGCATAATTTCGTCCGATTTCGCTGGCGACGCCCAGGCTTTCAGCTTTTTTGATTATGGCGTCCATTCCGACTTTTTGAGCCAGTCTAACGGCGCAGGTGTTTATGGATCTTACAAAAGCTTCCGTTACTGAGACGCTGCCGACGCTACTGTGGCGATAATTTTTAGGAGACCAATTCCCGATTTTGATTGGCATATCGCTCAGATGATCGTTGACGTCAACTCCATGCTCCAGCGCCGTTAGAAATACAAAATACTTGAATGCAGAGCCCAAAGATCTTTGCGCCAACGCTCTATTGTATTGGCTTGCGCCGTAGGTGTGTCCTCCCACCATGACTCTAACCGCTCCGGTTTTATCCAGGGCAACCAAAGCCATTTGGGTCACTCCGTTTTTAAAACCATGCTCATTGAGAGCCTTTCTTATCAGGCGAGTAGCGTTTTTTTGCAGCCTAGAATCAAGGGTAGTTCTCACGATAACATCCTCGTCCTCTATGCCAATGATTCCTTGAATTTGCTCGAGCGCCCAGTCGGTGAAGTATCTGTTTTCATCCATGGGAACCGACAATTTAGTGGTGGTATCCTTCTCCAATAGGGCTTCCTTCATTTCATTTTCGGAGATATACCTGGCCTCCACCATGGAAGAAAGCACAAGAGCCGTCCTCTGATCCGATTGACGAGAATTATAAAACGGAGAATAGGTGGCGGGAGATTTCAAGACTCCGGCAAGTTTGGCCGATTCATAGACCGTGAGTCGCTCTGCTTTTTTGCCGAAAAATCTATTGGCAGCAGCGTCGATGCCGTAGGCTCCGGCGCCGAAATATACTCTGTTGAGATAAATCGATAATATTTGTTTTTTGTTGAATTTTCTCTCGAGCCAGAGAGCCAGAACCAACTCCTGAACTTTTCGCTTGATGGATCTGCTGGGGGACAGAAATAGATTTTTCGCCAGCTGCTGAGTTAAAGAAGATCCTCCCTGCACAATCCGTCCATATACTAGATTCGTAAACATTGCCCGTATCAGTCCCACAAAATCTACTCCGCAGTGTTTGTAAAAACGTCGATCCTCGATGGCTAATACTGCGTTGCCGACATGTGGCGGCAGTTGCGTCACTTTTACGACTCGACGGAACAAATCACCGTAGGTGGCTACAATTTTCCCGTCGTAGGATTCAAATATCACGCTTGCTCGTCGTCCTTTGGTTTCAAGATTGTCCAGATCCGGCATGTCGTGGATAAAAAACAGAAATGCGAAAAACACAAATACAAAGGAGAAAATCCAAACGGAAACAGCTAACTTCAAAAACTTTTTACGCCCTAGAGAAAGCGCTTTCCTCATCTTTTTGGAAAGCATCAGGCATCCAGATTGACGACGTTCAGCGCGTTTTCCTGTATGAAATTACGGCGCGGTTCCACAACCTCTCCCATCAGGGTTGTAAAAATTTCATCCATTTCTTCAAAGTACGAATACTTTACCTGCATCAGCACTCGCGCGTTAGGATCGATGGTGGTTTCCCAGAGCTGCTCCGCATCCATTTCTCCGAGCCCTTTGTAGCGGCTGATGGTGATTCCCTTTCTGGCGTTCGCCATAAACTTTTCGAAAAAATCGATGGGCGACTTTACCACCATGGAAACATCCTTCATTTTCAGCTCTCCAGTTCCGGATAAGAAGGAAGAAAATGACTCCAATTCCGCGGTTAAACTCAGTATTTCCCGAACTTCAAAGATGATTTTCGAGACTTCAAACGTTTCCGTAACGTCTCTCCAGCTTTTGCCAAAAACATAATGATTTTCGCTCTCTTCCATGCTCCAGTCGCCGTGATCTATCCTTTTTAAATGGTTCAGAATTGTTTCCGGAAGCAAATTTGTATTTTGGTGGAAACCAAGCAATAAAAGTCCTTCCAAAAGGGCGGCGTTATTGACCTTGTTGTTTATGTGAGCGACTGCGTTTTTGATCCTTTCCGCCTTCAGAAGGAAATTGCGAATATCTGCAGAAGCAATCACTTCTCCGGTAGATAGCTTCAGCGACGCGATGGGGACGCTGGACTCCAGCAGATAATCTTCCAACGCCTTCTCATCTCGAATGAATACTTGAGAAGTCCCGCGCTTTACTTTGTACAGCGGCGGACGTGCGATATAGATGTACCCGCTCTCTATCAGTGGTCGCATATGCCTGAAAAAAAACGTCAACAACAGCGTTCGGAGATGGCTTCCGTCCACATCGGCGTCGGTCATTATTATTATTTTATGATACCTGGCTTTTTCAACGTTGAAATCTTCGCCAATCCCCGTTCCAAGAGCAGAAATCAGCGTGCCTATTTCGGCGGAGGACAAAATTCTATCAAAGCGCGCTCGCTCTACATTTAGAATCTTCCCCTTCAGGGGCAGTATGGCTTGGGTACGACGATCTCTGCCTTGTTTTGCGCTTCCGCCGGCGCTGTCTCCCTCCACTATGAAAACTTCGCTCAGAGCGGGATCTTTTTCCTGACAATCGGCGAGCTTTCCAGGTAATGAGGAAATTTCCAACGATGTTTTTCGGCGAGCCAATTCCCTGGCTTTTCTGGCGGCTTCTCGAGCAGCGGCTGCCTCAATGATTTTTTGCGTGACTTTTTTTGCTTCGGCAGGCTTTTCTTCGAACCACGTGGCGACTGCTTCTCCCACGATGCTTTCCACGACTCCACGCACCTCCGAGGATACCAACTTATCCTTCGTTTGGGATGAGAATTTAGGATTGGGAACTTTCAGGGACAGAATACAGGTCAACCCTTCCCTGGCGTCATCTCCGGAGGGGACCGTTTTTTCTTTTTTCATATTTTCCGCAAGATAGGCGTTAACGGTGCGGGTGAGGGCGCTCCTAAAACCGATCAGATGCGTTCCTCCGTCGGCCTGCGGGATGTTGTTGGTGTAGCAAAGCATGGTTTCGTGATAACTGTCCGTCCACTCCAAAACCGCTTCGACTTTTATGTCTTCCCTTGTGGCGGAAACGTAAATTGGCGAATCAATGAGCGGAATTTTATTTTTATCCAAATATCTTATGAATTCCAGCAAGCCTCCGCTGTAGCACATGTCCATCGTCGTGGATTCGTCTCCCAGCCCTTCTTCCGTTAATTTGATATGGACTCCAGAATTCAAGAATGCCAACTCCCGAAGTCGATGCTCCAGAGTGCCAAAAACGAATTCCGTAGTTTTGAATATCGTCGCGGACGGCCAGAATCTCACCAGAGTGCCAGTTTTATCGCCTCCGTCTCCGATAGCGGCCAATGGAGCGTCGGCGACTCCATTTCGGAACCTCATAAAATATTCCTTGCCGCCGCGCCAAATTGACAAATCTAAACGGTCTGACAGGGCATTTACCACTGACACTCCGACCCCGTGAAGTCCTCCAGAAATTTTATAGGAGTTTTGGTCAAATTTCCCGCCGGCATGAAGATGGGTCATGATGACCTCCGCGGCCGACACGCCCTCTTCCGGATGCAGATCCGTTGGAATCCCGCGACCATCGTCCAGCACGGAAACTGATCCGTCTCGATGAATTGTCACGCTGATCATCTTACAATAACCGGCCAGCGATTCGTCAATGGAGTTATCCACCACTTCAAACACCATGTGATGGAGTCCTGTGCCGTCGTCGGTATCGCCTATGTACATGCCCGGACGCTTTTTGACCGCATCTAGCCCCCGAAGCACCTTAATGGAATGGGCGCTATAATCTTCTTCTTCAGTTAACATCAAGAATTCCCTAAAACAAACGGGGCGAGTATACAAAATTTATTGAAAAACAGGAAGAGCTTCCGTTGACTTCATAATGATCTCATGTTAGCTATGCCCTACTACGTTGGCCTAGACTGATCGCGTTGGGTAGTGTGGAGAAATTTTCGTGATAAAGACTTTGCGAGAACTATCGACGGGAGAATCGGCGCGGACGGTGGGCTTCTACGATCCCTATACGGAGAATTTACTAAAAAAGTTTGGCCTATTCGTCGGCGAAAATGTGAAGTGCGTCGCCAGAGCCAACATGATGGTTATAGAATTTAACCTGATGACCGTCGCGTTGGCCAAGACATTGGCGTCGAAAGTATTCATAAAATGAAAACCTACGGTAGCCGCAGGAAAATCCTGCTAGCGGGGCAGCCGAATGTCGGAAAATCGTCCCTTTTCAATGCATTGTCTCATAAATATGCCATCGTCAGCAATTATCCCGGCACGACGGTTTCCGTCAGCGAGCTTAGTACGGAAATCGGCGTCTTTGTGGATTCTCCCGGCATATACGATTTTTCCGAGCAAGGCAGCGACGACGCGGAAGTTACCAAACAGCTGCTCCAAACCGCCGACGTGGTGATTAACGTAGCCAGCGCTCGCACTCTGGAACGGGATTTGCTGCTGACGCGTCAGCTTATGCAGATGAATTTGCCCATGATTCTGGTCATAAATCAAATGGATGAAGCCGAAAAAAACGGCATAACCATAGATGATGAAAAATTATCGAAAAAGCTAGGATTAAAGGTGATAAAGGCCGTAGCCAAAAAACGTATTGGCGTCACCGAGATAATAGCCGCTCTGAAAAATAACGACGCTCGACGGCCAAGCGCCAGGGACATAAAAAGAACGTCGGCGGAGCAATTTATCGGCCAGCTGCACCGGCAGAAGGTTATAATTAGGCGCAAACCACCCTTCGGAAAGGGTCTGAAACATGCGCTGGATAGAGCGCTGTTTCATCCATACGCGGCCTGGGTCATCGCCCTTTTGATTTTATTCCTCATGTTCAAAATTCTCGGCGTATATGTGGCCGGCAACATCGTTGATTCCACTGTGTCTTTCATGGATTCTTTCTACATACCCTACCTAAAACTTGTCGTTTCCAAAATCATCGAAAACGAGCTGTTGCAAGATATTCTGCTGGGAGAATTCGGACTATTGACCATGGAGGTGAAGACGGTATTTGGCATACTCCTACCGTTGATAGTTGGCTATTACGTCATCATGTCTTTCCTCGAAGATTCCGGATATTTTCCTCGATTGAGCGTCCTAACCGACGGCGCATTATCGAAAATCGGACTCAACGGCCGAGCCGTCATACCAATATTGCTGGGATTTGGATGCGGAACCATGGGAATTCTAGCCACTCGCATCCTTGCCACCAAAAGAGACCGCACCATCGCCACCGCCATCATAGGAATTGCCGTTCCATGCGCCGCACAGCAAGCGATAATCGTTGCCATGCTGTCCTACGTGAGCGACTCCAGAGTATGGCTCATATACGTTTTCATTATGCTGTCGGCGGCGTTCATTACCGGCAGAGTTCTCGACATATTCCTGAAGGGCAAAAGCAGCGAGCTGTTGATGGATATTCCTCCGCTGCAAATGCCGTCTGCTAGAAACTGCGTGAAAAAAACTCTCTTTAGGGCATTTGATTTCATGCGCGAAATGATCTTCATATTTACCCCAACATGCGTAGCAATGACCGGTCTCAATCGAGTGGGTTTTCTGGCTCTGGCACAGGAATATCTGGCCCCAGTTGTGCAGGATATGCTGAACCTACCGAAAGAATTCGCGAACATTTTTGTCATGGGAATACTCAAAAAAGACGCCGCCTCCGTCGGTCTTCTGGATATTGCTGGAATCGGAACGACGAACGTGCTCACAAACGCTCAGATTCTCACGGCAACGGTGGTGCTTTCCCTTTTTGTTCCATGTATTAACGCTCTGGTTGTGATTTTTAGGGAAAACGGCTGGAAAGCGGCTGCCGCCCTGTGGATTGCATCATTCTTCATATCAATTTTGGTTGGCTGGATGGTTGCCGTGGGACTGAACCTATTGGACGCGAGTTATGGATTAGGCGAGTTGAAATAGTGAGAGTTTACGCCGCCCGTTCAAGGATGACCCGCGTCAAGGCCTAAAGCGGAGGTTGCAAAGCGCGTGTATCAAAGAAAACATTGATCCATCCCTGATATGAAAAAAAATATGCCGCAGCGACAAAATGCTGGCGGTGGTCTTTGATTAAAAACTGAAGAAAATTTCGGATGATTTTTTTGTTTCTAGTCGTCTATTGTGAAAGATTAAAATTCTAACCAAGGTTGCAATAAAATTTATTTTTTGCTTGACGAAGCAAATCACCAGGTGATATTATCCGGCAACGTGTCATGTCGAGGTTTTCGTGTTAGTGACTGGTAGACGCGGCTCATTGGGCAGGTTTGAGGATATAGTATCTTCAAATCAGGTGGTTTTGTTTTTGAAAGGTAGAGCTTCTTTCCCACTGTGCGGGCTTTCCGGCGACGCGTGTTCTATGCTCAAGAAGAAGTGGATCAAATTCAAAGAGGTGGATCTCCTGGAAGATCCTGAGCTGTACCTTTTTATGAAGGAAGAGTACGCTTCGACGACGGCCCCATACTTGTTTGTTAATGGAAAGTTTGTGGGGGGATATGAGGAAATTAAGCAGCTGTTTGAAACTGGAAAGTTGGTGAACGTAGTTCGCTAACAGCGAAAATATCTCGTGAAATTTCAATAATATTGTTATCTAGCTCTCTCTGATGTATTATCGCGCACAGGAGACGAGTTGTCGATGGTAATTCTTGATTTTGAAAAGCCTGTTTTTGAGCTAGAAGCTAAGATAAAAGAATTAAAGAATCTAAACACCGGAGATCTCGGCATAATAGAGGACGTAAAACGCCTTGAGAATAAGAAAAAAAAACTGCTGAAGCACGTGTATTCAAATCTGTCTCCATGGCAGAAAGTGCTGGTGGCGCGCCATCAGGAACGGCCCCATACCTCCGATTACATAGGCGCGCTGGTGGATGATTTCATCCCTTTAGCGGGAGATAGGCATTTCGGAAACGATCTTGCAATTACGGCCGGCATCGGAAAATTTAAGGGTACGGCGGTGGCAATTATCGGGCATGAAAAGGGAAAAGATACCGAAGATAGAATTCAGCATAATTTTGGGATGCCTCATCCGGAGGGATATCGAAAGGCTCTGCGAATTATGGATCTGGCCGATAGGTTTAAGCTTCCACTGCTGACATTTGTGGATACTGCCGGAGCATATCCGGGAGTTGGAGCGGAGGAGCGCGGTCAAGCCGAGGCAATTGCCAAATGCATCGAGCGTTCTTTGCGATTCGAAAATCCGATAGTCGCCACAATAATAGGCGAAGGCGGATCTGGCGGCGCTGTCGCCCTGGCGGTTGCCAATGTGATTCTAATGCTGGAGCACTCCGTGTATTCAGTTATCTCTCCGGAGGGATGCGCTTCTATTTTGTACCGCAATCCGGAAAAGGCGCCCGACGCCGCAGAGGCTTTAAAGCTCACGGCGCAAGATTTGAAAAATTTCCGAGTGATAGATGAGGTTCTGGAAGAATCTCCTGGTGGCGCCCATCGCGATCCAATGTTTACCATTAAATCAGTGGGGGAGAAAATAAAGACAACACTGCTGGAATTGTCTAACATAAAAGACCTGAAGGCTCACAGAAACCAAAAATTTTTAGATTTTTGCAGAAATTATAATTAGCGGAGTTCATTGCCATGTTTAAAATAAATCTTAGAAAATACGAGACTATTGTGAGCGCTTTGGGAAATATTTTTGAATGGTATAGCTTCGCGCTATTTATGCCGTTTCTGCCGGTGCTTTCTAAGCAGTTTTTCCCGTTGGAAAATGCCGTTTATGCAAAATTGTTGACTTTTTTTGCCCTATCAATTGGATTATTTATGCGTCCATTTGGGGCGATAATATTCGGTCCCATTGGCGATAAATTCGGACGTCAGAAAGCCATATCTTTTTCAATCCTGTTGATGGCCATTCCGACGGTTTGTATGGGATTGATTCCCAACTATCATGATATTGGGATTGCTGCTCCGATTATTTTGGTTTTCCTACGGGCGTTGCAGGGAATATCTCTTGGCGGAGAATATACGGCCGCCATGGTTCATCTGGTGGAGCGAGCTCCCGGCCATAGGCGCGGTTTTTACGGCAGTTGGTCAGATGGAGGCTCGCAAATCGGAGTCCTAATAGGCGGACAGGCGCTGGTGCTGCTCTACAGCTTCTACGCAGAGCCGGAAATATACTCCTTCGCCTGGAGAATGCCATTTCTACTGGCCGTTGTGCTGCTTCCGTTTGCGTTTATGGTTCCGGATCAGGATGCGCAGGCAAAAAAGAAATCCAAAGAAGCGCTTTTCAAAACGGTGCTCGAACATAAGAAAGAGGCCGGCTGCACGATTGCCATCACAGCGTTTAGCGCCGTTGGATTCTACACGTTGTTCACGTTTTTACCCTATTATTTAGTCTCCGGCGGCGTACTTTCCCTAAAATGCGCCACCCAGTGCAGCATCGCGTCAAATATGATTATGATAGTGTTCATTCTACTTTTCGGGTATTTGTCGGATAAATTCAAGCGAAAGCCTTTCATGGTTTTCGGCATTGCTGGAATTTCTTTGGTTACGTTGGTAATGTTTGTGTTCCAGAGAAACTCGTTTTCCTATTGGTTTGCTCTGCAGTCTTTGTATGGATTTTTTATGGGGGCCTACTATTCCAGTAGAGCCGCCTTCTTTGCCGAAGCTTTTCCCACTAAAATTAGATGTACGGCGGTGTCGTTATCGTTGAGCCTAGCGCAGGCGATATTCGGCGGACTGACGCCGACCATGATGAGCTACTGCCAAGAATACTCCAATTTTTTGGCTGCGGTCCCCATACTTGTGGTTGCTTCGATGGCGATATATGCCATATCACTGCTGGAAGATCGGACTGGAAAAGATCTGTTGTAAGCATGTGGGTTTGCAGCGCTCCCTCCAACATTGCCCTGATAAAGTACATGGGAAAAGGGGAAGGGAATGTTCCAAGCAATGTTTCTTTGTCATATACGTTGGATAAATTCATCAGCGAAGTCTCGCTGGAAATCTGCGAAGGTGAAGACGTTTTTGTGAATGAAATAAGTCTGGACGAAAAGGCCATCCGCCGATTCCTGGAGCATCTGAACCGCATAAAGAATATAACCAATTGTCGTAAATTCTTTAGAATAAAATCGCGAAATAATTTTCCCCATGCGGTTGGAGTTGCCAGTTCAGCCTCTAGCTTTGCGGCGCTGACTCTCTGCTCTTTTAAAGCCATGAGCTCATTGAAGAACGTATCTATGCCATCTTTGGAGGAGATGAGCCGGGTCAGTAGACAGGCCTCCGGATCGTCCTGTCGATCGTTTTTCTCTCCCTGGAGCGTGTGGGAGGGCGAGCAGGCAAGAGGAATTGATATAAGAACCGCCAAATTGCTTCATAATTTGCTATTGATCGATCAAACGCCAAAAGCGGTTAGCTCCAGCGAGGCTCATGAATTAGTGAAAAGCAGTCTATTATTCCATGGAAGAGTCAATCGAGCGCGAGCGCGCTTCGAAAAGTTAGTTCCGGCATTAAATAACAACAACTGGAGAGAAGCATACCAGCTGTGCTGGGAAGAATTTTGGGACATGCATGCATTATTTGAAACCTCTTCTCCGGCTTTTGGATATTTTTTGCCCGGAACTATTGCCCTATTGCTGGAAATTAGGAAATTTTGGCAAATTTACCAGGACGGACCTCTGGCGACCGTCGACGCCGGTTGCAATGTTCATCTTTTATGGCGAGAAGACCAGGAAAAATCTCAAAAATGTTTGATATCCAAGCTGCAACCATTGATCGGCTCCATAATTTAACGGCCGTCATGGCACTACTGATCCACTCGTGCGACCGTAACCACAATAACTTTTGCAGCGTTGTGCTTTTTTAATACTCTGGAACATTCGTTGGCGGTGGAGCCGGTGGTCAGCACGTCATCCACTAAAATTACAGATTTGCCATCAACTAGCGGGACGTAATTTTCGTCAACTCCGAATGATCCCCTGACGTTCCTCAGACGCCTTTCTCTGGACAATCCTTCCTGGGGATCTGTACGTTTTATCTTTTTTAAAATGCGCGGCTCATAGGGAATGCCGCTGAGCTTTTGCAACTCCATCCCCAGCAATTCCGATTGGTTATATTGCCGTTTCAATCTTTTGAGGAAATGTATTGGAACCGGGACAATTATGTCGGCGTCCGCCATGTCTTTGGCGCAAGCTCCGTACATCCAATGGCCTAATTTTTCGGCAATGTAAGTTGTATCCCAGTGCTTAAATTTCAATATCATGCTCCGGGAAAAATCGTCGTATTTGAATGCGGCGATAGCCTTATCAAAGTGTGGCCTTTTTCTTAAACAGTTTGGACATATTGCATCCAAGTCTATTTCAAATGGGGTCCCGCATATCTTGCATTTCGGATCAGAAATCCATTTTATATGTTTCCAGCAATCGGAACATAGGCCTTCGCTATCCACAAAGTTTCCGCAGTTGCAGCAGGTTATTGGGAAACATATGTTTTTCACAATTTCTAGTGTTCCATTGATAAAAGAGCTCATTTGATTCCCAAAAACATTCGATGGCGCCTAAATAAATAGGACGAAACAATTAATTCAAGCTTAAAAAAATAATTTTCGGACAACAGAATAGGAAAACGTAAATAAATCGTTAACCATTATCAATTTATTCTAAAAAACATATGGGTGGAGCAAATGGAATGAAAGATTTTGTTCAATGGCATGAAGGAATGTTGCTCTCTCCCCATCATTTTCAACAATCTGACAGCCATATCCAACACCTACTGAGCGCTTTTGGATCATCCTGTACCGCCTTTGGCTTTGGAGTCTTCGAGCTGAAGGTGGATACATCGGCGCTCTCCTCCGGAGTCGTGCGAATATTAAAAGCTAGCGGAATTTTTCAGGACGGTCTGTATTTCGACTTTGATGCCGTTCATGATCAACCTCTGGAAAAAAATCTAGGCGACTATTTCGCATCCAATAGTTCCGCCGTAAAAATTTATCTGGCAGTACCTGCGCGCAGAGCCGGGGAGAATGAATTGGCCGGAGAAATGGCACGCTACTGTTCCGGAGAAATAAGCGGTGTTTGCGACGCCAATACTGGAGAAAACGCCATTAACATTCCGATTCTAAAGCCAAAGCTGAAATTATTGCTCCAGAGCGAAGCCGACGCTCGTTACGTGAGCTTTCCGATTTTTGAGGCGGAAAAATCCATGGACGGCGGCGTTGTTAGTACGAATTTTATTCCGCCATTTATCGCTCTGGACGAGCACTCCAAGATTCTAGAATTGTGTAGAGAAATCGCCCAGGTCATGAGAAACAAGGCGTCATATTTTTCGGATAGAAAAGATAACTATTCGCGCACGGTTACGGACGAATCCATGGCCAGTCTGCGGTTGTTGATTCAAGCGGTTCTGCCACTGGAAGCAATTATCCGCATCAATGGAATTCAACCATTCGAAGTTTACAAACACCTCATAGACGCGATTACGAAGATCATTGCCATTAATCCGATTCAACTTATTCCACGGCTCACGGTTTACGACCACAATGATCTATTTTTCACATTTGACGGTCTGCTGCGGAGCGCTCGTAATATTTTGAATCAGCTAAAGCAACAGTATGAGATCATTCATTTTGAAAAGGAAGGATCCGTTTTCAAACTGCAAATCAAAAAGGAATGGTTGGGAAAGGAAGAAATTGCCATCGGCGTGCAGAAAACTTTCGCCATGTCGAGCGACGATATGCTTGCCTGGATCGCTGGAATGCAGATCGCAAGCGAATCCATGCTGCCGGCAATTCGAGATAAACGAGTTCTGGGAGCCGAGCGCAAAATACTGGAGCGCGGAGCCTACATAACGCAACCTGACGGCATGATAATCCTTGCGGTGAAGACCAAGACGGCATACATCAAACCAGCGGAAAAATTATGCGTCCTCAACAGCTCCCAAAGTACCGTGCCGGAGGATGTAGTCCTGTATGCCGATTAATATGCAATAGAAATCACAAAAAAAGCCCCCGCGGAAAGCGCGGAGGCTTTGATAAAGCAATCGAGAAGCTGGGATTAGAAGCCGTAGTCTCCCATTCCACCGCCTCCATGCATCGGAGGTTCCGGCTGCTTCTTCTCGGGCTTTTCGGCCACCATGCATTCCGTGGTAGCCATCAAACTGGCGACGGAAGCGGCGCTCTGGAGCGCTATCCTCACCACTTTTACAGGATCGATGATGCCGACCTTCAGCATGTCCGTGTACTCGCCCTTTCTGGCATCAAAGCCATAGTTGAAATTGTCGTTTTCCAGTATTTTCCCCACCACCAGCGATGCATCCAGGCCGGCATTATCGACAATCTGACGGGCTGGAGCTTGAATGGCTTTTTTGAGGATCTCGATTCCCAGGCGTTCGTCCTCCGTCTTGTGGCGGATATCCGATAGCACCTTGGTGGCCCGTAGCAGCGCAATGCCTCCGCCCGGAACTATACCTTCCGCAACGGCTGCCCGAGTGGCATTGATGGCGTCTTCGACGCGATCTTTACGCTCCTTAACCTCCAGCTCGGTGGCTCCGCCAACTCTGATGACAGCTACGCCGCCGGACAGCTTCGCCAACCTTTCCTGCAACTTCTCGCGATCGTAGTCTGATGTACTGTCCTCGATCTGCCTTTTGATCTGGTGACAGCGAGCTTCGATATCCTGTTTCGCGCCGGCCCCATCAACGATGGTGGTGTTATCCTTATCTATGAGCACTCTCTTGGCATTTCCCAACATGCTTACGTCCACGGAATCCAGCTTGGTGCCCAAATCTTCGCTGATAACCTGCCCGCCGGCGAGAATGGCGATATCCTCCAGCATGGCTTTCCTTCTATCACCGAAACCCGGAGCCTTCACGGCCGCCACCTTTAGTCCGCCGCGCAACTTATTGACCACCAGAGTAGCCAGAGCCTCGCCTTCGATATCCTCTGCAATTATCAGCAGCGATCTTCCTGATTGCACCACTTTTTCCAGGATCGGCAGCATTGGCTGCAGCACCGACAACTTCTTCTCGTGAATGAGAATCAGCGGATTCTCCAGCTCGCAGGTCATTTTCTCGGCATTGGTCACGAAATAGGGCGAGCTGTACCCGCGATCAAACTGCATGCCTTCCACAACTTCCAGCTCCGTGCTGAGAGACTTTGCCTCCTCCACGGTAATCACGCCTTCTTTTCCGACTTTCTCGAAAGCCTGAGCCAGCATCTCCCCGACTGAAGCATCTCCGTTGGCCGAAATCGTGCCTATTTGAGAGATCTCGTTGTTGGTGGAAATCTTTTTGGAAACGCTCTGGAGCATCGCGGCGATGGCCTCCACTCCGGAGTCAATGCCCCGCTTTAGATCGATGGGATTCACGCCCGAGGCGACCACTTTTAACGCCTCCTTGACTATGGCCTGAGCCAAAACAGTGGCCGTAGTGGTTCCATCTCCGGCGAGGTCGTTGGCCTTGCTGGCGGCTTCCTTGACCATCTGAGCGCCCATATTCTCGAATTTATCCGAGAGCTCAATCTCTTTGGCGACGGTGACGCCGTCCTTGGTAATTTTCGGAGAACCAAAGCTCCGCTGAATCACCACGTTGCGTCCCTTAGGCCCCAGAGTAACCTTTACGGCGCTGGCCAATACGTCGATGCCCTGCAACATCTTGTTGCGAGCTTCAACCGAGAATTTTACCTCTTTCGCAGTCATTTTTGCCTCCCTATTTATTGATAATGCCCAAAATATCAGACTCTTTGAGGATGGTGTATTCCTCTCCGTCTATTTTTACTTCATTTCCGCCCCATTTAGCGAAGAGCACGCGATCTCCAACCTTTACCTCCAACGGATGCAAGGTTCCCTTATCGTTGCGCACCCCGGAACCGACGGCCAATATCTCGCCCTCCATGGGCTTCTCCTTCGCCGTATCAGGAATAATGATGCCCCCCGGCGACTTTTCCTCCTGATCGACCCTTCTTATCAGAACTCTGTCTTTTAAAGGAACGAAATTCACTGTTTTAGACATATTTTAACTCCATAGTTTACTAAAAAAAACAAAATTTGCCTTGAAAGGCACCATCATGGTAGCAACTAATTAATATCAATTCAACAAATAATTAATAAAAAAATCACCCAAAGATGTAAAAATTACCGGGCGTTAATGTTTTATTAATCTCCAGCCTGTAGTATGTTAACCATAGTTTTAGGAGATGTAATTATGGCCAGAAAAGATATTGTCGCTTCCGCAGTGCTTTCATTATCATTGTTGGGAGTTGTTTCCTGCGAGCAAGAAGCGCCAAAGGAAGAGGCGAAAACGGAGCAACCGACTCCTCCAGCGCCGGCGGAACAGGCGCCGGCCGCAGAAAAGCCAGCCGAGGCGGCGAATAAACCGGCTGAAGCGGCGGATGAGCGGACGACTGAAGCTGCAGCGGAGAAAGAGCCGGAGAAGACCGCGGAAGGCAGCGTGACCGACGAGTCGGCATCAGCAGGATCTTCTGAAGAAAAGCCGGAAGCGGCGGCGGAGGGAGAACCAAAAGGCGAAGAATCGAAGCCTGAAGAGGAAAGCGCCGAGAAGACGGAGGAGGCCGCTGCTCCGGCAGAGGAGAAAACTGAGGAGAAGGCCGCAGAAAATCCTGAAGGTGGGTCGGAAGGAGAGCCTTCGGCGCCCGAAGGAAACTGACGGAGGGTAATGCTTCCTTGTACGATTGAGCAGAAACTATCTACAGATGGCCCGCATCGCCGGGCCTTGGGTTGGGGCAGCGCGGCAAGCTGATGCGGTTGCCGCGGCCGCACTTCCGGCTTTTTTCATCGGAGCGCAGATACCGGAGCGCAGATGCTGATAAAAAGAGCCTCCCACCAATATATCTTCCCTGGCATACTTATACGTGGTTCCGCGGCTGATGAGAGTTTCCTAGAGTTAGAGGCGTCCTGAGGGTTTGCTCCGAAAACTTCAATACTGGCGAAGCCATCCACAAAATCATCCGGTCTAGCGAGTTATCACATATGGCCATCATTGCCATAGCCGCTTCTGTTGTTATTGTTGTTGTAGTTGTTTTCTCTGCCGCGATTACCGTTATAGTTACCGCTACTGCCGCCGCGAGTGTCATCGTAGTTACCGTTATTGCCGCTGCGATTGCCGTTGTTGTTGTTATAGTTGCCGTTGTTATAGTTGCCATTTCCGTTGTTGCCGTTGTTGTTGTAATTCCTGTTACCGCCGCGATTGTCATTATAGTTACCGCTATTGCTGCCGCGACTGTCGTCATAGTTACTGCTACTGCCGCTGCGATTATTGTTTCCGGAGGCAAGAGAACACTTTTTCAGCAGTTCATTTGTAACGTTGTCTGACAATTTTTGTTTGTTGGTGTAGTAACTATTTATATCTTCCAAAATATCAACAGCCAGCTTAACAAACTCTATAATTTCATTTATTAAGTTTTTGTTTACCTGTATGCTGGAAGTTTTCTCAATATCCTCGAAAATCTCTTTCAAAGCTGATATTTCTACATCTAAAGCAGTGATTTTAGTTTTAATGGAGGAAAATTTCTTTTTCAGGGTTTCAACATCGGATTCAGGGAAGCCGGAATTTTTCATCACCAGTAAAAATATAGTAGTATCGGCTTTTATTACTGCTGCTAGAGTATACAATCCGTTGCCGACGAGAAACCCATACAATTTAGCGACCTCCTTTACGAGGGTTTCAACCTTTTCGTCGGCCTTTGATCTGTTTTTGTCGCTTGCTTTGGCAGCTGACTTTTTCGCGTCTTTGAGGTCGGTTAATTTGCTTTTCAGCATTTTCATAGCCAAATACAAAAATTCAAAATATTCGGACATGTCTTTTGTAAGATTCCGGAGTGGAATAAGGACTGTAATGTTGTCTTTTAAAAAATTTTTTTCCGCGCTTTTATCCATTGCGGTGCTGACGTCGGCCGTTGCCTTGTATGCTGCTTCAGAAGTAGAAGTTACTTTCTTAAGTTTTTCGTCAATTGGGTCGCTGCTGCCAAAAATGCTCGCATTCATCTCCCCCGTGGAAAGGAGAAGCGCGAATACAGCGAACAATGATCTGAAAAGCGCTTTTCCCATGCGAAACCTCCCGTTGTGCACAAAAATACTCTATACGAAGGCAATTAATATTTGATTAAAACGCGTGCTTTTAGACGTTTCTGTGAAAACTATAAGCCGGATTCTGTGAGATATTCATCCCGATAGTCATTCATCTAGCATTTGCGTCGCCGCAAACGTCAAGCGATCTACCCGAATAACATGCCGGAGGGACGGCGTTATTATTCCTATTTGATCTTGCTCCAAGTGGGGTTTGCACTGCCGCAACCGTCGCCGGCTGCGCGGGGAGCTCTTACCTCGCCATTTCAACCTTACCCCGAAGGGCGGTATATTTTCTGTTGCACTTTCCCTAGCGCGAACTTGCCGCGCCGCCAGACGTTATCTGGCACTTTTCCCTCCCGGAGTCCGGACTTTCCTCCGCTAAGAATAGCGGCGACTATCCGTTTTCACAAAAACGCCTGATGCTATCATGCAAAAATGTGACGGTGCAAGCGCGCTACTGTAATTTTCACCTGCCGTAGCCATCAAAATCGTTGATTCGACGCAGATTATCCTTTAGATTTTAGCTGTGGAGCGTGGGGATTCGTTAGTATGTTATTCCCAGTGGCCTAATTATAGAAAGGGAGTCGTCACTGTGTTGGCCGTGGTTAGCACACACGATGCCCACCTAGGAGCTGGCCACATGCGGATCCTGGACAACGGTTTTCAGGCTCCACATCGAAAGATTTTCCGAAGGCGTCACATGGCCGAGGTAGTAGCCGCGATTATTTTCATGGAAAAATGTGGTTGACCTGCGCTGACGATTTATATATAACTACGCCCACGCTCTTTGAAAAAGTTAATAGACGAAATATAAGAGAGGATATGTAGGCGGCGCGATTAGAGCCTAATACATATCAGATCTTGCGTCAGATATGTTTAGGCCAGGACGACTTTTGTCGTTTAACTTGAGAGTTTGATCCTGGCTCAGAACGAACGCTGGCGGCACGCTTAACACATGCAAGTCGAACGGAATTATGGGGCTTGCCCTATAATTTAGTGGCGCACGGGTGAGTAACACGTAGATACCTGCCCATTGATGGTGGATAACTCCGGGAAACTGGAGCTAATACAGCATGAGCTCGAGAGAGGAAAGGCCGCAAGGCCGTCAATGGAGGGGTCTGCGCCTGATTAGGTAGTTGGTGAGGTAACGGCCCACCAAGCCGATGATCAGTAGCTGGTCTGAGAGGATGGTCAGCCACACTGGAACTGAGATACGGTCCAGACTCCTACGGGAGGCAGCAGT
>JAITRM010000030.1 GCA_031288395.1 Holosporaceae bacterium
TCTTCATGGCCAACTATAACATCGACAACGAAACGGCGTCCTTTGCCGCGTCAATGCTCTTCGTCGGGTTTGCTTTGGGGAGCGTCCCAGTAGCCATGGTCGCCCGCAAAGTGAACGGCTACGTGAAGACAATGCGTTTCTCCATCGTCGGAGTTGCGCTGCTGTTTGTCCCATTGATATACGTTCGCAACATGTACCTGTCCTTCGCCATCGTGTTCCTGATCGGAATCTTGACCAACGGAGAGGTGTTGGCCTTCACATGCGCCAAGAACAACGAATCGTCCGGCAATGCCGGTGTCGCCATCGCTCTTTCCAATGGATTAATCATGCTGGCTGGGCTGATATTTCAGCCTGTGCTCGGGGTTTTGCTGGATTGCTTCTGGACCGGGAAGATGTCGGAGCAGGGCCTGCGCGTCTACGAGATTTCCTGCTACCAAAAGGCAATCCTGACGCTGCCCATCTGCCTGGTGGCGGCCTACATACTGTCGCTGTTCATGAAAGAAACCATCGGAACGGAGAAAAACCGTCCGTAAAATCACGCAGACCCTGGCGAATCTACGGGAATTTGCTGCCGCTGCTGTTGCGCCTCTTCCTCAGACTTCGCAATGACCAGCTTTATCGAGACCGACACTTCTGGGTGGAGATCGACGAAGATATCATAGGTTCCCAAAAGCTTGACCGCTGAGTTCAAATTAATCTGCCCTGCCTTAACGGTAAATCCCGCGTCCTTCAGAGCGGCGGCTATATCCCTACCGGTGACGGATCCGTAGAGATGTCCCTTTTCGCTCGCCTGACGAATCAAAACCACCGACAGGTCCTTCATTTTTTCTGCGATTTCCTGGGCATCTAACCGCGTTTCGCTATTCTTTGCTTCGATCTGAGATTTTTTATCCGCGAAATATTTGAGATTTTCCTCATTGGCCCTCAGCGCTATCTTTTGGGGCAGCAGATAATTTCTGGCAAATCCCGGCCTGACATTCACCACATCCCCGATGCCGCCCAATTTTGCCACTCTCTGTAGCAGGATAACTTTCGCGTATGCCATAACCGTTCCTCAATCAATAACGAGCCGTAATATATAAAATGGCCGGTCCTATTGCAATGCAATATTGTGGATTGCCGACGATCTTCGTCGTGAATTTATGGTGAAATGGAGCAGCGTCGCAGATTTTTGTTAAATTTTTCGAAATTATTCGCCTGATGATAAAAATTTTTAGCAAAAATTTTGGGAAAAAGTGTTTTAACTATTGCACATATCGGAAAACTTTTATAGGATCCGTCTGTTTTTTGTTAATGGAGGTATAAATGAATATAAAAAACATGTTGTCCGGTGTGGTTGCAGGAGTTTTGTTGGCTACGTCTGCGCAGGGTATGGGTGATTGTTCGGTCATAAATGGCCGAGGAATGGCGTCGACGCAACTAATAGGCATGACCAAGGATGAGTCCATGGATTTTATGACGAAATGGATCGCGGATATGCAGTCAAGCCCCTATTTTATAGGTATGATCGTGACTTTTAAATCAGATAGCAATGCTGACTATGAGCTGGTGCCTTTGATTAATGATATGAGTATGTCCCAACTCAGTATGTATATGGATAAGGTCCCGAATGATGCAAAGGTGATGGGGACACGTCTTGCGACTGAGGGGGATATGAAGGACTACGAGGCTGGTCTAAAAAGCACTGAAGCGACGCGTAAGTATTATAAGCCAGAGGGATTGTCGATGACGTTCTATAACTTGGGCGTCTTTACTAAGAGAGTTAGGCAGCAAGGAGCCTCTGGGATTGATAAAATAGCGGTGCCTAAGCCTAAGCGGTTGAAGCGGAAACGTTGACGCTGGAGTATGAGGTAGTTACACGCAGAACCCAGGACAATCCCTCCATTGATGTTTCTGTAAACTTCTGGTATATTGTTTACGGCGGAGATCGATAGGGAGCTTCGGAAAATGAAAAAAGATATACACCCCGATTATCATGAGATAAACGTCGTAATGACGGATGGTTTTTCCTTCAAGACTAGGTCCACCTGGGGCAAGGCCGGTGATACGATGAAATTGGACGTCGATTCCAAGTCTCATCCGGCCTGGACTGGCATAAGACAGCTTGTTGACACCGGCGGGCAGGTGGCGAAATTCAAGAACCGCTATCAGTCCTTTGGCATTAAAACCTCTTGACCTCATCCCAGTTGCACGGTTTGTAATTTTGAGGAGTTTGTTTTTGGGGGTTCGATATTTGTTCCCATTGGTCGCGCTCCTGGGAACAGCGACTGGCGGGACGGCTTTTGCCTATGCCCCACTGAGCGCCGCCATCGTCGTAAATGCCAAAACCGGCGAAATCGTCTACTCCTATAACGCTGATTTGCAGATGCAACCGGCGTCTCTGGCGAAGATGATGACCCTTTTCCTCACGTTTAAAGCCCTGCAGCAGAAAAGAGTTTTCCCAACTACGTTGGTTCATATCTCTCGAAACGCCGCTTTCCAAAAACCGTGCACGCTTGGTCTTCCGGTGGGGCAAACCATCATGGTGAGGGACGCTATCTTGGCGTTGATAACCAAATCCGCCAATGATGTCGCCGTCGCATTGGCCGAGTGCATCGCAAAAAGCGAAAAGAAGTTTGTGGCCATGATGAACAAAGAAGCGCAACGCTTGGGCATGAGCTCAACCGTGTTTATAAATCCGTCCGGCTGGAAAAATCCGCGACAATTGAGCACCGTCAGGGACATGGCCAAATTGGCCAGAGCGCTGCTGCTGGAATATCCGGGCTATTATCATCTGTTCTCCACTAAACAGTTTGTCTTTAACAAGCAGCGGCTGAGAAATCACAACGGTTTGCTGGGGAAAAGGGGCGACGTCATGGTTGACGGCATAAAAACTGGATTCTTGAACGCGTCTGGATTCAACTTGGCGGCGTCGGCCTTCAAGGGAAAAAAGCGCTTAATTGTGGTGGTTTTTGGCGGAAGAACGCCGAAGCAGAGGGATGCATTGGCTGACCTGCTGCTGCAAAAGGGATTTTTGAGGCTTTCCAGAGAGAAAAAAAGCTTGTTTTTGCAAAGTCAAATCGTGAAAACTCCAAAAAGGAGAGCGCTATCCCTGGGCGATTATCAATTTTCGCCGGGAATCTATAATCGAATCGAGGCTTCCCAGTGAGCAGCCGGGGCGCGAGATCGTCCAGCGCCAGCGCCTATCCATTATATCTTTCATATCTGCCGATCAACGAATCAAAATTGTGAGTTCTCAAAAAATTGATGATGCGCTCAGAATCCTGCGAAATAACTAAATCATCGAAATTTTCGTCAATGTCAACGTTGTCGTTCAGGGTGGTGAGTTTTAAGGATACTTCCAGGTTCTCTTTCTGATTAATTAAATTCTCTCGAATCTTCTGCTGCTGGATTTTATCAATATTCTGGTAAATTCCTTCCAATGTTTTGAATTCATTGAGCAATTTTGATGCAGTTTTCGGACCGACGCCCTGGATTCCCGGAATATTGTCCGTAGAATCTCCGGTTAAAGCCTGCAGAGCGGCCATTTGCGGTGGGAATACGCCGTATTTTGCCTTAACGTCCTCTATGCCAATGATTTTGGACTTCATCGGATCGAACATGGAGATCTTTTCATCCACCAGCTGCGTCAGGTCTTTATCGGATGCTATGATGCGCACTTCGCATCCTCGGGTCGACAGCTTTTTGGCATAGGTCGCAATCAAATCGTCGGCTTCAAAGCCTGGCTTTACGGCAATGGGGACGCCGAAAGCGACACAGGCGTCCTTCATCAATGGAAATTGCAGCTTCAGATCCGCAGGAGTTTCGCTGCGGTTGGCCTTGTACTCGGCGTAAATTTCCGAACGAAACGTCTGCCTACCGCTATCCATGGCGACGCAGAACAGATCCGATCTATGCCTGTCCAGCAGCGGAATCAACATGGAACAGAAGCCATAAACCGCACCGACCGGCTGCCCGCGACTGTTTGTCAACGGCGGTAGCCCATAATAGGCGCGATACATAAATCCGGAGCCATCCACCAGCGCGGCTAGTTTACTCATCGCTTCTTCTACTGCAGCGTTTGACCCTGAGATTCATTCTGCTGCTGATATAGGTTGGTGAAATTAACCGGATCCAGACACAGCGGAGGAAAACCGCCTTCGCTTACGGCAGAGACAACAATACTGCGCACAAAGGGAAAAAGCAGACGCGGGCACTCTATGTACAGAATGTGGTTGAGCATTTCGTCCGGGAAACCCTCGATGACGAACTCGCCGGTATAGGTCAAATCCAAAATAAACAGCGGCTGATGCGTCTTCGCCTGGATATTGGCCACCAAAGAAACGCAGTAAACATCCTCTTCTTTCGCCTTTTCAATGTTCACCTTCAGCTGCATATCAATCTGAGGAGGCTCGCTTTCTCCATCTGTCCTATGGTTAGGGTTTATATTCTCAAACGACAGATCCTCCATGTACTGGGTAATTATTCCCAGAAATTGTTCCTTCTCTGCTTTCTTTTTAGGCATGGTTCCCCGCATAATCTCCAAAAAACCGCTCGATGATATATGAGAACGCCAAACAAAACAACAGAGCTGTGTGCATGGATTATCACGAGTGGCGGTGAAATCTCGATCTGGCCATTTCTCTGCTGCTACACCTCCATCCGCAAGCGGGAAACGATTTTTAGCATGAATCTGGAAGACGCCGTCAGGCTGCTGAAAAATTAGGTGTTGCAGAGAATTTTTATGCCAAATGCAAAAAAATCTTGTACATTTTTTGACTTTGTGATACTGTCCGCGCCGTTGTTTGAATGGAGAGAATTATGATCAAAAGAAGAATGTTGTTGGGAATTTCACTGGTTACATTGTGGGGCAGTTGTTGCGCGATGCAAGAGACGGATACATTGCTATCAAGTTACTCTACGGTGAGCAAAGACTGTCAGATAGTCCTATATAAGGCCACCAATTCTGGAGAGGGGCCTGGGATGCAAGAGACGGATACATTGCTATCAAGTTGCTCTACGGTGAGCGAAGACTGTCAGATAGTCCCATATAAGGCCCCCGATTCTGGAGAGGGGACTGGGAAGCAAGAAACGGATACATTGATGTCAAGTTACTCTACGGTGAGCGAAGACTGTCAGTCAGTCCCATATAAGGCCCCCGATTTTGGAGAGTGGACTGGGAAGCAAGAGACGGATACAGAGACAGATACAGATACAGAGACGGATACATTATCATTCTTCGGAGCAGATCTTCCGAAAGTTTTTTTAGGCTGCCTGAATACGAACTTGTCTGGCGCTTGCTGTAAAAAATCAAGTTGCTCTACGGTGAGCGAAGGCTGTCGTGTGAAAGTATTTGTGGGCTATAGTTACAGACTGCTGGCTTGGCTGTATGACGAATCGGGGCAGAAGTATAGAAACTTTAAGGCGTATGTTCCAAACGACTTGGTATGCAAAATATCGCTATATTTGAAGGAAGCACACACCGCGTCCCTCCTGAGGACGGAGAAGGAAGAGGAAGGGCTGAATGTAATGCAGTTGGATGTGACTGCTGATCAAATAGAAATAGAAATAGGATTCCTGAAAAAAAACCTCAACCGGATACCACTTCGCAAGGTGTTGTCGACAGAAAAGGTGGAGCTTACCGGGCAAGGGATAGAAAAGCTGATGAGTTCTATGCTGGAAGGATTTGGAGCGATGTTTCTGCTCTCGGGACCCGGGAGCATGGACAATGATCCAAGGAAACTGACTATTGCAAAACTCTGTGGTATCGTGAATACCAAAACAGATTTAATAGATGAAGACCTTTTCTGATGCCCGATTAGGATTCCGAGAGAAAAGAGAAACTGGGCGGAAGTGAGGCGGGAACTGTGGAAAGCGCAATGCGCAATGCGCAATGCGCTTCACCGCCACTCGCTTCGAAGTCACGAAAAACGTTCGTTTGCCGTTGCCATAATTAGCCGAGATTATTGGCTATGTCATTTAACTGATCACCAATTTTATTGCCGATGGTTTTCAGGCCAGTAATGGCAGCAACGGCAATCAAACTCGTAATGAGAGCGTACTCAATGGCGGTCGCTTTCTTGTTCTGATTGCCTCAAATTAACTTTATTTATGGGGAGCGAGCCTATATTATCGTGCCGATGCTCGGTTTTTGTTTTGGGGAAAGCAATGTTCCAGGTTAGGATTCATGGCAGAGGAGGGCAGGGGGTCGTAACCGCCGCCGAAATGCTGTCCATCGCCGCTTTTAGCGAGGGAAAATATGCGCAGGCGTTCCCGAGCTTTGGCTCCGAAAGAATGGGCGCTCCGGTGGTGGCGTTTTGCAGGATTTCAGATAGAGAAATAAGATTGCGGGAGCCAATAATGGAACCAAACGCCGTGATAGTACAGGATCGCACCGTCATAGACTCCGCAAATGCTTTTCAGGGCGTCGTGGAAAAAGGATTTATCCTCGTAAATTCCAGCCATGGCATGGCCAACGATCTGAAAAATGTGACGTTAAAATGCATTGGCGCGACCGAAATAGCTCTTGAACACATCGGAAGGCCGATTCCCAACGCTGTTCTTCTGGGAAGCTTCGCGGGCTTGACCGGAATCTTGAAGATAGAATCCGTCATTGAGGCGATAAAGACAAAATTCTCGGGTGCAATCGGCGAAAAAAACATTGCGGCAGCGCGCGTCGCCTACGATAGAACCTTGGGAGGAGCCTGATGCTACATCAATTGGAGGGATCTCACGCCATCGCCCGAGCCTTGGCTCTGTGTCGTCCCGGCGTAGTTTGCGCCTATCCAATTAGTCCCCAAACACACATATTGGAGGGATTGGAGGAGCTGATCAGGAGTGGAAAATTACAAAATTGCGAATATCTGAACGTTGAATCCGAAATGGGAGCGCTGAGCGTGGCCATTGGGGGCGAAGCCGCAGGAGTCAGGAGCTACACGGCCACTTCCAGCCAGGGGCTCCTCTACATGATAGAGGCCGTATACAACGCATCTGGGTTGGAGCTGCCCATTGTCATGACGCTCGGCAACAGAGCGCTGGGATCTCCCATCAACATATGGAACGATCACTCTGATGCCATGTCCGTGAGAGACTCCGGCTGGATAATGTTTTTCGCGGAAACTAACCAGGAAGCGGCCGATCTGCACATTTTGGCCTTTGGGATAGCCGAGAAGGTTCGTTGTCCCGTCATCGTCAATGTGGATGGATTCATTTTGACCCACGCCTACGATCGAGTGGATATTCCTTCCCAGGAAGAGGTGGACGAATTTCTTCCGCCGTATGCGCCAAGTGTGAGCATGGACGTCGATTCTCCGATCGCCATCGGCACGATGGTTCCGCCGGAGTATTTCATGGAAGTTCGCCATCTGGCGCACCGAAAGCATGAAGATTCTCTGGCGATGATAGAATGCGCCGGCCATGCTTTTGAGGAAAAATTCGGCAGAATTTCCGGTGGACTACTGCGCGGCTATAATTTGCGGAACGCTGACACGATCGTCGTGGCCATGGGATCCGTTGCCGGGACAATTAAAGACGCTGTGGACGAGCTCAATCAGGAAGGAGGGAAGTTCGGCGAGCTATCGCTGGTATGCTATAGGCCCTTTCCGGAAGAAGCCCTGAGGAATTCGTTGAAAAACGCCAAAAGAGTAATCGTTGTGGAAAAATCTTTGGCCGTTGGAATCGGCGGAATTCTATCCCGAGAGATCGAGCTCGCAATGAAGGGATGTGACGTTGAAGTGATCTCCGTGATAGCCGGTCTGGGCGGCAGGAATATCACGAAAACGATGCTGAAGGAATGCTTTGGCAGGAAAAATCACGAAAAAACAACATTTTTAGGCCTCAGAAACGATATAATTGGCGATCAATATAGACGGATCAGCAACGACGACTGTTGAAGTGGAGAAAACATGTCCCCTCTAACCATAGGAAATAGACTGGCCAAAAACGTAGCCGTGCAATCCTCGTCCGACAGGCCCAATTGCCTGACCAGCGGCCATAGGGCGTGTCAGGGGTGCGGAGAAGCCTTGGGCGCCAGATGCGTGCTGGACGCCGCCTACGTCGCCACGAAGGGAAAGATTGCGGTGGTCAATGCGACCGGTTGTCTGGAGGTCTTTTCCTGCGTCTATCCGGAAAATTCTTGGCGAGTTCCGTGGCTGCATTCTTTATTTGGCAATGCCCCGGCTGTTGCGGCGGGAGTTGCGGCGGCATTTAGGCAACAGGGGAAAGAGGATGTTCGCGTCATCGCTCAGGGCGGGGACGGAGCTCTGGCGGATATCGGAATGGGCTGCCTGTCAGGCATGTTCGAGCGTGATGATGATGTTTTGTGCGTCTGCTATGATAATCAAGCCTACATGAATACTGGAGTTCAGAGATCCGGAGCGACTCCGGCCTTTGCGAGGACCGCAACAACTCTTCCGACCGGCAATTACCTGGGGAACGACGCCCAAACCGGAAAGAATCTCCCAAAAATTGCCATGGCGCATGGAATTCCCTACGTAGCGACCGCCAGCGTGGGAGATATTCGTGATCTGGAGAAAAAGGCCGCCAAAGCTATCCGCATAAAAGGCGCAAAATACCTTCACGTGCACGTTCCGTGTCCGTTGGGTTGGGGATATCCGACGTCGGAGACAATAAAGATAGCGAGAGCAGCCATACAGTGCGGTCTGTTTCCGCTATTTGAAGCGGAGCATGGTAAAATCGTAGAATCTACGCCCATTAAAGAGCCCATAAAAGTGGAGGATTACCTGAGAGGCCAGAGAAGATTTGCGCATCTGTTTGGAAAGAATGCTCCTCCGGAAGCTTTGGCTGCGCTGCAAAACACCGCAGACAACAATATACGCGAATATGCATTGGTGGGAGGCGCTGATGAATAAACCCTTCGCCACGGTTCTTGGCCCCTCTACCAGTCTCAGCAATAAAACCGGCTCCTGGAGGACCATGCGACCGGAGTACGTGAAGATGCTTCCTCCATGTAATGCGACCTGTCCAGCCGGAGAGGACATTCAGCAGTGGCTCTCGTTTTCTCAGGAGGGCAGATTTCGGGAAGCTTGGGACGTTATGGTCAAGGATAATCCATTTCCGGCCACCATGGGCCGCATCTGCTATCACACCTGCGAAAAAGCTTGCAATCGCGGTCAATTCGACGGCGCCGTCAACATTAATCTGATCGAGAGATCCATTGGCGATATCGCCATTGCCAACGAATGGAAATTTGGGACCGCACCCGAAGCAAAGAAAAAAATCTTGATAATCGGGGGCGGGCCCAGCGGGCTTTCGGCTGCATATTTTCTACGAAAGCTAGGCTACGGCGTTACCGTTTACGAATCCAACGTAAAATTGGGCGGCATGATGCGCTACGGCGTTCCACGCTATCGGCTTCCCGGAGATATCATGGATGCTGAGATTCGCAGAATCATCGATTTAGGCGTGGAGGTCGTATGCAGCAAAAGAGTGCGCAGCGTTAGGGAAGAAATTTGCGGCTTTGATGCGGTGTATATCGCCGTTGGAGCTTATCGCGCAGCAAAAACATCAGCGGAAATAGCGGATGGAGCAAACGTTATGGATGCCGTAGATTTATTTCGGAAGCTGGAGGACGCTGCCTCGAGTCTTCCAGATTTTGGCAAAAAAGTGGTCGTCTACGGAGGTGGAAATACGGCCATTGACGCGGCAAGAACGGTTCTGCGCCTGGGGGCCGAAAGCGTGAAAATAGTGTATCGGCGCACCATCAATAACTTGTCCGCTCACGAGACAGAAATTCACGACGCCTTGGCGGAGGGAATCGAAATCATGTGCCTACGCACAATTGACTCCGTTGAAAAAGGAAAAGTACTTTTAAGCGTCATGAGTTATGACGAAGAAAACGATATTTTATCCAAAACCGACAAAACGGATTGGCTTCCGGCTGACAGCGTAATTTTCGCCATCGGCCAGTCGCTCGACGAAGGCATTTTAAAGGAAATGTCTGAAATTTCCGTCTCGGAACAGGGCGTTATAGAGATCGATAAAAACATGATGACGGGAGCGAAGGGAATTTTCGCCGGAGGAGACGCCATCATGGGAAAGCGTACCGTCACGCACGCCATCGGCAGCGGCAAAAAGGCGGCGAAATGCATAGACGCTTATTTGCAAGGCCAAGAACCAATGGCAAATGTAAAAAATCAGACGGCTACTTTTAAGCGATTAAACACTGTATATTTTTCTCAAGATCCGCGCGTCGACGTTTCCAGACTTGGAGATATTTCTTTTGAAGAGAAGGACATATCCTACTCCGATCGTGAGATCGTCGCCGAAGCGTCCCGGTGCTTTTCCTGCGGAAACTGCTTTCACTGTGACAATTGCTACGGCTACTGCCCCGACAACGCCATTAGGAAACATCCGGACGGCTCGCTGGAGATTAATCTGGACTACTGCAAGGGGTGCGGGATTTGCGTTGCCGAATGCCCCTGCGGATCGATGAAAATGACGCTCGACGAATGATCGTCCTTTCGGCTTGAAAAAATGCGCCCTTAGTGCGACAATGGCAATCGAAATTTCTTTTTTTTGTCAACTGATTGAATAGGATGCATTCTTTTTTCATATTTGTGACTGGCGGGATTATGTCGTCTCTGGGAAAGGGGATAGCGTCGGCGAGCATCGGAACTTTGCTGCAGGCGCGCGGCTATTCCGTTCGCATGAAGAAACTTGATCCCTACATAAATGTCGATCCGGGCACCATGAGTCCCTATAAGCACGGAGAAGTCTTCGTCATGGAGGACGGCTGCGAGGCTGATTTGGACTTCGGCCACTACGAAAGATTCACCGGCGTCCAATGCACGGCGGATGATTCCCTTACCACCGGCAAAGTTTATGAAAAAGTGTTGCTTCAGGAGAGACGAGGCGACTATTTGGGCTCCGATGTGCAGGTAATTCCCCACATCACAAACGAAATAAAGAATTTCATAATGGCCGGTCATGAGCGAGTGGATTTCACCATATGCGAGATAGGAGGAACAGTCGGAGACATCGAAGGGCTACCCTACATAGAGGCCATCCGGCAGTTGAAAATATCGCTGGGCTCCGCCGGCGCCGCCTGCGTTCATCTGACGTACCTTCCCTACATGAAAACGTCTGAGGAGTTAAAGACAAAGCCGACTCAGCATTCGGTAAAATTGCTGCAAAGCATGGGGGTCCAGCCGGATATAATTTTATGTCGCTGTGAAAAGGAAGTGAGCGACGAGATAAAGGCGAAGCTTTCGATGTTTTGCAATGTGAAAAAAGAAAACGTCGTGGAAGCGCTGGATGCGGAGAGCATTTACCTCATTCCTCGCAGGTATCATCTTGCTGGTCTGGATCGACAGGTTTGCGTCCACTTTGGCCTGGAAACTCCGGAGTTAGAAGAGCGGGCGGAGGTAAAAATCTGCGAAAAGTGGGGAGCGGTCGAGCATGCCATCCGCATGCCCTCCAAAGCAGTGAAAATCGCCGTAGTGGGCAAATACACAAAACTGAAGGATGCATACATTTCCCTGTCTCAGGCCATATGTCACGGGGGAATCGCTCACGACGCCAGAGTTGAGATAGACTGGGTGGACGCCGGCATGGATCAGCGGGACATAGAAAATCGACTGCGCGCCGCTTCCGGCGTGCTGGTGCCGGGAGGTTTCGATATTAGTGGAGCTGAAGGGAAAATTGCCGCCATAAAATTTGCGAGAGAAAAGAAAATCCCGTTTTTTGGCATATGCTTTGGCCTGCAATTGGCGGTAATTGAGTCATGCCGTAACGTGGGCGGCGCGACGAGCGCAACCAGCCGAGAATTTTCAGACAATGGCGAGATGGTCATAGATTTCATGGACAAGTGGGAACTAAACGGAACCATAGAAGCTAGAAACCCATCCGGCGCGAAGGGAGGAACCATGAGATTGGGAAGTTATCTGTGCAAAATCTCTGTCGGCACTCTGGCTCACAAGATTTATGCTGCTACAGAAACAACGGAACGCCATCGGCATCGTTTCGAAGTTAACATAAAGAAGTACAAAGAGCTGTTCGCCAAAGCCGATCTGCATTTTTCTGGCATGTCCGCTGATGGTCTGCTACCGGAAATTGTCGAGCGACGGGATCATCCTTTTTTCATTGCAACGCAGGCGCATCCGGAATTTAAGTCGCATCCATTTGCTCCGCATCCGCTGTTTTCCAGCTTCATAAAAGCGGCGATTGATCATTCCGCTCGATGAGCTTCTCATTGATACTCGTAGAACCCTCTTTTGGTCTTTTTTCCCAGGAGACCGCGCGCCACATAGTTTTCCAGCAGAGGGCATGGCGCGTATTTGCCTTCGCCGAGATTCTTTTGCAAAGTTTTTAAAATTGCCAGCACGGTATCCAACCCGATCAAATCAGCCAAAGCCAGAGGGCCGAGCGGGTGATGAGCTCCAATGGTCAGAGCGGCGTCAATATGTTCGGCGGACGATACATCTTCCTGAAGAGCGTAGATCGCCTCGTTTATCATGGGAATTAAAATGCGATTCAGCACAAACCCAGGGGAATTTTTCGACACTATGGGCGTTTTTTTCAATTCCTTCGCCAGTTGCCAGAAGAAATCGAAGGTTTCATCGCCGGTGAGCGATCCTCTGATGATTTCCAGCAATTCTATGATGGGCGGCGGATTCATGAAGTGAAACCCTATAAATTTCTCCGGCCATGGCACGAAACTGGCGAGAGCGGTGATGGAATAAGAGGAGGTATTTGTCGCCACGTAGGATGATTCGGTCAAAATATTCGATAATGCGCAGAATATGCTGGTTTTTATGGAAAAATCCTCAAAGGCGGACTCCACGAAGATGTTGCAATCCCGTAGTTCGTCTATTTTTGCGTGATAGGAAACGCGCTCTTCTATGCGTGCGGCCTTTTCGCAGATAACGCCTTTGGATTCAAGCTTTTCCAGTGACGCATGAATGCGATTTCTGGATTTTTCAAAAATTTGCTCCGCTAGATCGTAGATTTTTACTCTGTAACCGGCGGTGGCAAATACCTGCCCTATCCCCGATCCCATTTGTCCGGCGCCCAGAACCGCGACGGCTGCCTTTTCCCTCATGGTTATTTCCAATAACTGCTAAAACGCCCCAAACATACCATAAAGAACCAAAGCGGCAACGGTGGCAACGCAGGTGTTTACCAGCCCGATAACGAATATGTCCCTATAGGAATCCCTATGGCCGAGTCCGCAAATCACGAAAAGCGTGATGATTGCTCCGTTATGGGGAAGAGCATGCAGCGTGCTGGAGGCAAGGCATATTATTCTATGGAGAACTTCGGGCGCTATGCCTGAGGAATTGGCCATTTCCAGCAGTTTCGAGCCCAGCATTTCCAGCGATATGCTTAATCCTCCGGAGGCAGATCCAGTTACGGCCGCCAACGCTCCAGTCACGCAGGTTCCGGAGATCAACGGATTCCCGGACGACAGTGACAGCAGCCCGTCTCGCAGCGTGGCAAATCCCGGAAGACTGTTTATTACGGCTCCGTATCCCACCACCGAGGCGGTATTAAATATCGGAACCAATGCATCGACGGCTCCAGCGTTTAAACACTTGGTCAAGTCTATCTTTTTACGGTGATGGGCAACCAGAAATGCAATGGCAAAGAACACAGACGTTATGATGGCCCAGTTGCTGGCCACTGTTTTTATGTCGATGGCGCCGTATTTTTCCTGCTCCAGATAGGAAGTATCCATATTCGGAAAAACAAATCTAACGCAGATATAGTTCGCCAGTATCACCACGATAACCGGAATGATAGCCGCTAAAAAGCTCGGCAAATTTCCAGCATCTACGGCCATTACTTTATCGTCGTGTGATCCGTATCCTTCCAAATTTTTTCTGGCAATCCTAAGCTGATTTTTCAGCCATAGCATTCCCAGCGCGAACATGATGAGGCCCGCCATAACGCCGATGCCGGGAGCCGCAAATGTATTTGTGCCGAAATATTGAGCCGGAATGGCGTTCTGGATGGCGGGGGTTCCCGGAAACGCCACCATGGTGAAGGTGAACGATCCCAGCGCTATGGCGCCCGGTATCAATCTCTTGGGCGTATGCGATTTTCTGAATAGAGCAACCGCTATCGGATAGACGGCAAAGGCCACGACAAAGAGCGAAACTCCTCCGTAGGTCAAGACGCTGCAGGAAAGCACCACAGCCAGAATAGCGTTCTCAGATCCCATTTTATCGGATACGTATTCGGCTATGGAGCGAGCGCTGCCGGAGTTTTCCATTATTTTTCCAAAAATTGCGCTCAGCAAGAACAATGGAAAATAAACTGTTACGAAATCTCCCAACTTTACCATAAATATTTGGGTGTAATAGGCCAAAAGAGACTCGCCTCCGCTCAGAAACACCGCGGTTAAGGCCAAAAACGGAGCCAACAACAGCACCGAAAACCCCCGGTAAGCGAAAAACATGAGCAATGCTATGGATAAAAATATGCTTGAAACTTCTAACATGTGACTAACTCCTCGACGCCAGTGCATCTGGAGTTTACCAGCGGGCATTTAATTTTTCGTTAAAGTCGCGCTGTTCATGCGCTCGGGATTTTAGCTGGCGGCCCACTTTGGAGCACAGAAAGGACAACAATAGACGCCAGCGCACCAAGTCGCTGACGTCAATTGCAAAAGGAAGAAAAAATAATCAGGTCCGCAGTTACTCAACCACAGAAATCGCTACGCGATTCATGCGGTAGACTTCCTCCTGGGTTCCCTGAGCGGCAATAGGACGATCCTTGCCGTAGGAGATTGTCCTCACGCGATCGCCGGGGACACCGTGATCCACGAGATACCTAGCGGCTGCATCCGCGCGTCTTTCGCCCAATCCGAGGTTATATTCCCTCGTACCGCGTTCGTCGCAATGACCCTCCACCAGGATCTTTCTTTCACTATGTTGCTTCAGCCAATCGGCCTGACGCGACAAAGTGGCTTCCGCCTCTGGGGAAATATTCGACTTATCATATTCGTAGAAGACTCTGTCGCCAGCCTTGGCTATGAAATCAGCCGCCGAACCGGCAAGAGCCTCATCTTCCAACACAGCCACGTCGGTGCCAGCAGCATCCCTTGCCGAGTCGCCACACTCGCAGGCAGCCAGAAGCGCAAGAGCCGCGAGAGAAACCAAACTGTTCGCTTTTTTTTCCATTTTCTTTCTCCTAAAATTACACATCGCGTATAGATACAAAAGCCATATCCAACGCAAACCATCGTATACTAGGTATCTTAATTAATAGTTAACGTCAAGAATTCTTTTGCGCATGATCAATCGTTCATTTGGATCTTTTAGGAAAAGATACGGGACAGCAGACGGTCAAAACCAACGCTTTTCCGCTGGTAAAGCAGGGTGATCGAGCGATCCGAATAAGTTGCTTTTTTATCACAAACACCGAGCGATTTTTGTCTATTTACTCAGCAAAACTCCGATGATTGACAGACTGCGGCGATTTGCTACTATTCGCGGCAAGTGTCGTGGCAGGGGCGGGGAGTTGTGATGAAGAAAGTTGCTTTAACCGGAGACAGGCCAACGGGGAATTTGCATCTTGGTCATCTCGTCGGATCTCTAAGAAGCCGCGTCGAAATGCAAAATTCATTCGATCAGTATATCATGCTGGCCGACGTCCAGGCCCTCACCGATTATTTCGAGAAACCGCAGAAGGTGGCGGACAGCGTCCTCGAAGTGATTGCTGATTATTTGGCGGTTGGAATAAATCCCGAATTATCCACGATATTCATTCAGTCGCAGATACCTGAGCTTTCAGAACTTACGATGTACTACATGAATTTGGTTTCCCTGGGCAGATTGGAAAGAAATCCCACCGTAAAAGCCGAAATTGCCCAAAGAAAGTTCGGAGAATCTGTTCCGGCCGGTTTTCTCTGCTATCCCATCAGTCAGGCGGCAGACATAACGGCATTTAAAGCTGAAATCGTGCCGGTGGGCGAAGATCAGCTCCCCATGATAGAGCTGTCAAACGAAATAGTGAGGAAGTTCAACAGAATTTACTGCACAAATTGCCTGAAAGAATCCGCCGCCCATCTGAGCAAGACGACAAGACTCGTGGGAATAGACGGCAAAGCGAAGGCAAGCAAGTCATTAAATAATGCGATCTTTCTCAGTGATTCTCCAGAGATTATAAAGCAAAAAGTGCAGGCAATGTACACGGATCCTGGCCATGTGAAAATTTCAGACCCCGGAACCGTTGAAGGCAACGTCGTTTTTGCATATTTGGGCGCTTTCCATGACAACGAGGAAGAAATTTCTTCGCTTAAAAAAAAATATTCCCAAGGAGGGTTGGGAGATGCGGTTTTAAAGTCTCTTTTGAACGATGTTCTGCAAAAATTATTGCAACCAATCAGAGAAAAAAGGGCGATTCTTAACAGAAAAGACCTACTAGAGATATGCTTCGTCGGCACCAAAAAGGCAAAAAGTGTTGCGCAAAAAACACTTTTTGAAGTTAAAAGCGCCATTGGCATCGATTTTTTTGCTAAAAACTTAGGCGACTGTAAATGAAATGCCATGAGGGTATTGATTTTTAGGAAGAAACATTTCAGACTCTGCCATCGTAACAACATAGGAGTACGTTATGAATAAGTCAGAGTTGGTTGATGCGTTATCGAAGAAGAGCGGTCTAACGAAGTCCGATTCCGAGAAGGCCATTAATGCTTTTGTTGGCATTATGGAAGCGACTCTCAAGAAGGGAGAGGACGTAACTTTGGTTGGTTTTGGCAGCTTTTCGGTGAAAAAAACCGCCGGAAGGAGTGGCAGAAACTTCAAGACTGGCGCCACCATAGATATTCCTCCGCGGAAATCTGTGCGCTTTAAGCCTGGCAAAAATCTGAAGGACAGCGTAAACTGAGCTGACGTCTTGTTTCGATTAAATCAGCAATCGCTCGTGCTTGGGGGTTGCTGGTTTTTTTGATGGATAGGTTTTTCTGTTCGGCGTTGTTGGGGGCGTGAGTATGAGGAGATTTGCGGGAGCGGCTTTTTTGCTTGCTTTGCTGCCGTCTTTTGCAGAGTCTGGCTTGCAGCCTCTGAAGGAGCAGGAGTCGTCTGGTAAAAATGGACGGGCCGGTGAATTTGAAGACGAGTTTTCTGAGTTATCGGAGCCGCACAGAAACGTCAGCGGCGCTTACTATGGCCTAGGCCTTGGTTCGTCGCTAATATCTCACAAAGTAACCTACGGCAAAGGCGAAGGGCAAAAGTCGAGCTCGAAAAAAAACGCCCATCAGTTTGACATCTCGTTGATTTTAGGATTTGGAGCACCTTTCTACGGAAGGTGTTACGCTGGAGTGGAGTGGGATCTGTTCAAAAGATTCTCGAAGAAAACATCATACGAGAATGAAATCGGCATAATCCATTCTGCAAATATCGGGCTAAATATGGACGTGCGCTTCGGGTATCTATTCCCGGAACACGGCTCCATGGTTTATTTCACGGCCGGGTTCGCTAGAATCGTCGGAAGGGTGACCTTCAATAGAGGCAGCACGGAGGGATCTTTCGGATCGTTCTACCCGACGCTTGGAGTCGGCGTAGAGCATAAAATTAATCATCGCTGGAACGTTAGGGGAGATTTTCGCCTAGCCATCACTTCCAAGGATGACAACAAGTACTCGCACGGTTGGAAGTACGAAGCGAAACCTAACAGAATTGCTTTCCGAGTATCCATTACCAGGAACATTTAGCGGCCTCCCGGCGATTGTTTTGTTTTCGGAAAAAAGCTATCCTCGGCCCACATGGCTTTGCGCCGACTAATCGGGAGATCAATGATGAGAGCAAGGGTTACCAAGAAAGATGTTTTAGCGGCCGTAATGCGCACCGTTGGCATTGCGGACAGAAAGTCCGTGGTCCCCATATTATCCCACGTGTTGCTTGACTTTAGCGACTCAAAACTGAGGTTGAAGGCCACTGATTTAGATCACTCAATGATCGAAGAAGTTCCCGCCGACGTGGATACGTTCGGGACAGTCGCCGTTCCGGCCAGCATTCTGGGCGACATCGTGCGCAAAGCTTCCGAAGGATCTACTCTGGAGTTTTCGCTGTTGGACAAAGGGAGCAGGCTTCTGGTCGTCGCTGGAAAATCGAAGTTTGAGTTATCGACGCTGGATCATGCAGATTTTCCGCAGATAACCCAGCTGAAAAATTCCTGCTGTTTTAGCGTAAAGTCTAAAGACTTCAGTAAATTAATTAGCCGCACCAAGTTTTCCATGTCTCAGGAGGAAAGCCGCCATAACCTTAACGGCATTTATCTGCACAAAGAGGACGACAAGATAAAAGCAGCCTCCACGGATGGCCACAGGTTGTCGGTATCTGAGATGGAGACCAGCTCCAAGGAAAGCCTTCAGGGGGTAATAATCTCCAAAAAGGCGGTCTTTGAAATTAAAAAATTACTGGATGTGTTTTCAAACGAAATCGAAATTACCTTCAACGCCAACCAGGTGCAATTCGTGGTCGGCGACGTTATATTTATCTCGAAATTGGTGGATGGAAACTTCCCCGAATACAAGCGAGTTATTCCGGAAATCGGCGGGGACTTTTTCACGGTGAAGAGATCGGATTTTATGGAGATTGTCGACCGCGTGTCCGTAATTTCCGACGATAAGATAAGGTCCATAAGGTTGGAGTTGAGCAAAGGAAATCTGTCCTGCTACGTGGCCAATAATAAAATAGGCAGCGGTAGGGACGAGGTTGACATCGTGTATTCCGGGCAAAACTGGAGCGCCGGATTTAATGCCTCCTATCTCCTGGACGTCGCCCAGACACTGCAGGGAGAAACGCTCAAGGTCTACATTAAGGAGCCTTTGGCTCCCATATTGATTGTGGACGAGTCGGAGCCTGAGTCTTTGTTCGTCGTTATGCCAATGAGAATCTAAATTCTTGGAATCGGACGTCCTGAGATTAAGCTGTAGAAACTTTCGTTCCTATCGCAGGTTGGTTCTGGATTTTTCTTCCAAATTCGTTGTTTTTCAAGGCGGCAACGGGGCAGGGAAGACCAATATTTTGGAAGCCATTTCGCTATTTTCCTCCGACAGAGGCCTGAGGAAGGCGTCGATGTCTGATCTGAACTCCAGGGAATCCAGCGCCGATTCCTGGAATCTGGAATTGGTTCTGAGAAAGGAGCAGTATCGGACTTTTTTGTCCGTCAGCGCGCAAAATGGACGGCGAACGGCGAAAATAGACAACGATAATGTCAGTTCATTGGCTAAATTTGAGGAAATACTGTGGTTGCTGTGGGTCGTACCCAGCATGGACAATATCTTTTCCGGCGCTTGGAGCGATCGAAGAAGCTTTTTTGATCACCTGGCGAGCGGCTACGACAAGAAACACAAGCGCCGCATCAATAATCTAAACGCTCTGCAAAAAGAGCGGCTGCACGTTATGCTTTTTCGAAAAGATAAAAATTGGCTGACGACTCTGGAGGAAAAAATCGCTCTGGAAAACATCCAAATAACCAAAACAAGATTAGATTTTATAAAACTGCTGCAGGAGACATTCGCCGAGCATCCATCTAATTTTCTGAGGCCCCAAGTGAGTGTCTCCGGAGTCGTCGAGAAAATATATGAAAGTAATAGCGAAGAAAATGCCGTTTTGGAGCTGGTGGATGCGCTTGGGAATAGCAGGTTTGACGACGTGGAGAAGCAGACCACTTCCGTGAGCACCCAAAAAACTCTATGGCATGCGACGGCTCCCGGAACCAATTTAGACGCCGAAAATTGTTCGACCGGAGAGCAAAAAGCGTTTCTAATATCCGTTATTTTGGCGATGGCAAGAATTTATCTACATTCGCGGAGCGGAATTCCGGTGCTGTTGTTGGACGATCTGCTGGTACATCTCGATAAAACCAGCCGACAAAATTTAATTGAGGAACTGCTGGCCATAAACGTGCAGACATTTTTCACCGGAACGGATCCGCATTTGTTTGAGGGGCTTTCGGGCGCTGCGCAGGTTTATCATGTGGAAAAATCCATCTGCGCGGAAGTATGACGCGTCGCATTCGGGCAAATACTCTGATACCATTGGCGCATAGCAGCGCGAATTGGTCAACGGGAGGGAAATGGAATGGTGGATATTTTAATTATCGGCAGCGGTCCGGCCGGATGTACGGCGGCGATTTATGCCGCAAGAGCCGGGCGCTCCGTGAAAATAATAGTTGGCGATCAGCCGGGAGGCCAATTAACTACGACTTCCCTTATAGAAAATTATCCGGGATTTCCCGAGCCCATATCGGGCCAGGAATTGATGGATAGAATGAGGCTCCAGGCCGAAAATATGGGCGTTAATATGGAGTCGGACGTCATAAAGTCAGTGGATTTTTCCAGCCGACCGTTCGTCTGCCTCGGAGAATCGAGCATTTTCTACGAAAGCAAAGCTGTCATCGTTGCCACCGGAGCCGGCGCCAAGTGGCTGGGAATTCCCAGCGAAACTCAGTATCGAGGAGCTGGAGTTTCTTCCTGCGCCACCTGCGATGGTTTTTTCTTCAAAAATAAGGATGTTGCGGTGATCGGCGGCGGCAATACCGCAGTTGAAGACGCGATTTATCTGGCCAAATTCGCCCGCAGCGTCACGCTCATACACAGAAGAGACAGCCTGCGCGCAGAAAAAATTATGCAAAAACGTCTGCTGGAGCATCCGAAAATAAACATCATCTGGAATAGCCAAGTTGAAGACATAATTGGAGACGGAACCCGAGTAACTGGCCTGCAATTGAGGAATGTGCTGGACAATGGCGAATCCTCAAAAGCCATAGATGGGGTCTTTATTGCCATCGGACACAAGCCTGCGACTGAAATCTTCAGATCCAAATTGGATTTAAGCGACGAAGGCTACGTCATAACAAAAGCCTGCAGCACCCAAACTTCCGTGACCGGCGTATTTGCCGCCGGAGACGTCTGCGATCCCATCTACAGGCAAGCCATTACGTCTGCGGGACACGGCTGCATGGCGGCTCTGGACGCAAATCAGTTCCTGGAGTAGGAGAAAGCCACGCTCGCTTCGTCAAAGGCCGCTTTGATTTTGCCCAATCTGGCGCTTTTGGATTCATCGGACAGTTTTTGCATCTGTCTGCCCCAAATAACCTCCGGCCAGAGGGAATCATCCTTGTTCCTGGAAATTATGTGGATGTGCAGCTGCGGCGTTTTATTGCCGATGGCGGCTACGTTTAGTATGTCCGTTGGAAATAGCTTCTCCATCAAATCGGAGGCGACAGTTATCTCCTCCATCAACTGGAGTCTGTCCTCCCTGCAAAGCTGGTTCATTTGGCGAACATTTGGCCTGCGGGGAATCAAGAGTAGCCAGGGGAACTCCTTGTCTTCCATCAAAACGCGACAAAGAGGAAGGTCGCAGACCATCTCCTTGCTTTTGAAGGCTTCCAGCAGATTGAACTCATCACTCATAAAATTTGCTCCAAAATCCGCGGCAGATGATATAGCAAATCCCATCAAACGACAATGCCTATGGATTGTTTCGGCATTTCATAAGACTTTTGCTACAAATAATCAATAATTTAATTGAAATAAATATTGACGTTTGCTTTAAATAATCGATAATTTAATTAAAATAAATATTGACGTTTGCTTTTCCATTGGCTATACGATTTAAAAATCAGCGGAGGAATATTCCATGAGCTTCCTAATTACACTTATGAGCGTGTTTCTTTTCATGTGCTCGCAGGTGAACAGCGTGTTGTGTATGCAAAGTTGGCCTTTTAGCGGGGTTGGTGATTCAGGTTCCATGCTGCAGCCGTCACAAGGTTGGCCCACTAGGACTTGGCCCCCAAGTCCGATACAGTCGCAAGATTGCTCCATTGGCAGGGCTTGTAGTCCACGTTTAGGGCATGTATGTGTTAGTGGGGCACCGCTTACTTCACAAAGTTGGCCTTTTAAAGAGGTTTGTAGTTCAGGTTCCATGCTGCATCTGTCACAAGGTTGGTACCCAGGTTCCATGCTGCATCTGTCACAAGGTTGGTACCTTTGCAAGGATGGCGAGATTTGTGGTTTAGGTTCCATGCTGCTGCCAGGAGGTTGGCCCCATGGCGAGGTTTACAGTTTGTGTTCCATGCCAGGAGGTTGGCCCCATGGCGATGTTTACAGTTCGTATCCCCTGCTGCTGCCAGGAGGTGGGCCCCATGGCGGGGTTTACAGTTTGTGTCCCATGCTGCCGGTACAAAGTTGGCTCCTTAGCGAGTTTTGTGGTTTACGTCCCGTGCCGCATCCGTTGCAAAATTTGTTCTTTAGAGAGACTCTTAATAGACACCTCATACTGCATTCGTCGCAAAATTGGT
>JAITRM010000009.1 GCA_031288395.1 Holosporaceae bacterium
GCCGTTGTTATCAAGCTTTCCGATGCATTTGTTTTGTACAATGTCAGTCTTCGTTGCAGCGGCGTTGTAGGATTTGCTATCGTTGTTCACAAAAAAGAAATTATTGAGGTCGTAGCGGATGCAATGCTCATACTCTATCTCATATGGTGTTTCTGACCATTCTACATTAGGGTTACAATCTTGGACATCACCGCCGGTCCACTCGCCGGACGTTTCGTAACTACAACCAGCCCCAGTCATCCGATCACAGTTGCTATCAGTTTCATTTCCATTTTCATCATATGTTTTATAACAGCTGGAAGTTGTGCCTGGATAAAATGTCGCCTTAGTTGCGGTACCGTCAATATGCTCCAAATTTTTGTTAGAGTATGTATACTCATTCTCCACATTATCGTAACTCCAGCCACCTGCGGGGTAATAATTATGGGCGCCGCAGTCAGAACATAAACACCAAGTGCTTGATCCACTAGTACAGTCGTACCGTACACTTATCGCATTCCCGTATGAATCGGAGCATACATTTTGTTGGTATGTATTTTTCCCAGGATCAGCTTTTCTGCTCCAAACTCTACATTTAAAAGTTGACGATCCAGTGAGACGAAAAGTTTCTTTGGATTTAGCACTAAACCTTCCGGTGAATACTTGGGTTACACCGTCAGTATACGCGCTATAGCCGGATGGATGAAAATTGAATACATTATACACATTTCCGTTGATTATTGCGCCAATTAACGGCCAGCTTTCACTACCGCTGCTGTTCTTGCACCTCACAAGGGCGTTATCCACTTGCGGCGAGCCGCCCCAGGAGGCTGTCATTACAAATTTTCCGTTGGTAACGCCATGGCACTTCGGGTGGAAATTATATGCCTTAACTTGGCAGTTGTTACCGCCGGAAAATATCCATCCTGTTGTTTCATTATGACAACCATCGTTCAAATCGATGCAGGGATCAATGTATTTTTCGTGCTCGGCGTTTTGCACAGCTCCGGCGCGATCGCCTGAGCTTGTGCTACTGGTAATTATGGCTTTTGCGCTTGAATCTACGCCGTTGAGGTTATAATGGGCATAGGCTCTCAAAATTTGGTTTTTCAATGTCCCGGAGGTTATTTCTGCGCTTTTTAGTTTATATTTCAGCTTATAGATGGACAAATTGTGGCCGAAATTCTCGCCGCCGGTGGAGGATACCTCATAGATGTTTTTACTGTTATGACTTAAATCATACAATCGCGTCGGGCCGGAGAATTCGAAGGTCTGTTCGCTGCTTAGGTCGTGTTTTGTGCCGCTGGAGCTGGGAGCATAGGTGGTTCCGTTGTTGCTATAGCTGTCAACTTTATTATCATCGTAGAAAGTAATTGAGGGATTTGCCAGCGCCACCACCAGTTTTATAACGCCTTTTTCCGGAAAAGTCAATGTTCCTTCCTTATCAGCGCCTGCAATTTCGAATGATTTGCTGTCGCTGTCGTAGGCTCCGGCTCCGCTGTACCTGATGATTCCTTTCCCTCCCACCGTTATGCCCTCGGAGAACGGAATCATGTCGCTTTCGTACATTGGTATTTCTGAATTGTCGTTGCTGAAGCCCAGATAGGTTAATTCTCCGTGCTCAAAATGATCTGGAGCGTTTACGATGATGATTACGGCGTGTTTTTTGCTAGCTCTAGCGGTGTGGGTGAACTTTTCTCCAGTTAATGCGCTGCTAGCCGGATGATTGGTCCACGAACTCAGGAGATTGTGGGCCCATTGAACCGCCAGAAACAGGAAATTGGACTTATTTTTTGTATCGTTGATGGGCCGCAGAAGGCCTAGATCATAGATCACCTTCTGAACGTCGTCGGTTAGCTCGGTTATAAAATACGGATTTGCCATGTACGTAGGGCACGTTTTTTCGCATGCCAGCGCCAGAAGGTTACAGTGCCCCAGGTAGCAGGGGTTCGTGTTCATGCGTTGAAATTTATTGGCGTCTGATGATGGTGAATCTACCGACAGCAGAATTCCTTCATTGATGTTTACGTCTCTATATCCAGCGCTTCTGGTTCCTCTTCGAAACATTATGGGGAAGCCGATGGTTGCCTCGCCCCATTCGTATTGGACCGAGGAATTGACAATTTCTCCTCCCTCTTCTCCATCTGTGCCGTAAGCCACAGCCTGTTTTATATAGGGCTTGCTGGGCGCCTTGCTCAAGGGCAGAATATTCACCGTCCAATCGGATCTATCGGGCGGAACTGAAATCTTGGCGGAGTAGGGGACAACGCCGACCGCAACTCCTATTGTGTGAAGGAAATTTTCCCGGAGAAAGTGCGCGTAACTCCTGGCTATTTCCACAATTGGCGTAGAGGACGTTCCATTCGGTGCGATCAGCGCTCCAGTGTTGCTATTATCGGACGTGCAGGCGGCATGGTTCGTAGGAATCGTCAGGATAATATCTACGTCGCACTTGGCCGGATATGCTTTTGCCGCCTTTCCAAGGCTTTTGCAGTGACATTTTATGAAATTATTGGCTGTGTCCAGCGACGTCTCCAGTATATCAGTATTTATCTTGAGGGCCGGATCGTAGAAAATCTCTTTATATTTTGTGCCGGAATCCAGCACGCTATTTATGGAAAAAGATAACGTGCCGTTGGGATTGAAGGATATTGCGTCCAGAGGGGCGTCGTCGCAGAGCAACGTCTTATACTTGTCGTCTTCGGTCACGGGTTTATCTGCAAATGTGGTATGTTGATGGAAATGGGTGTTTGAATTGTTTAGATGCGTCAATCCATAGGAGGATAGGGCAAGATACATTTTAACCAGAGTGAAACCAGAAACGTTCTTTGGGGAGGAGGCGACGAACACCGTCGTTGGCACTGCCGTGAACGTCATGCTCTTCTTCAGGTTAAAGGCGCGATCGTTGAGGGCTTGGGCTCCGGCAGAGTAAACCTTCGCCTTTTGGTCGCTCCATTTTTTGGCAGGATTATAGGCCAGAAGCACAGCCTGACCAACGGCGGTAGAAGAGCTGGTCTTGATGAGCGAGCTGTGAGATCTTTCTATTAATTTTAGTGTGTAATTCACCGCCGCCAGCACTACCGGAATCAGAAACGCCGTTAGCATCAGGACATAACCAGCGCGACGGCGGCGGAACATTTCCCGCGCCGACAGCCACTGCTGCAAAAACCATGAACGCCGTCGACCACCAGCTTTGCGCCGCATACCGAAACCACTCTGGCACTATCTCTTTGCTAGCACCAGAGCGGTTAATATTTGGTTAACGCGTTAATAATTGAAGAGGCGAATCAGGAGCGAAACCTGTGATTCGACCTGCCATCGCCACCGTTTCTTCCGCCAAAACGGTTGTTGTCGCGATTGCCGGAGTATCCGCCGCCGTCCCTCACGGTAGAGCGCGCTTCGGAAACGAACATAACGCGGCCTTCCAGCTCCGTTTTGTTCAATTTCTCGATGGCATCCGCGGCCTCCTGGTCGGTGGACATCTCCACGAACCCGAATCCTTTGCTTCTGCCGCTGATCTTATCCTTCACAACGGTAACGGACTCGACATTTCCGAGAGAGGAAAACGCTCCCCTCAAAGCATCTTCAGTTACAGAATAACCTAAATTTCCAACATGTAGTTTCTTTGCCATAATTCACCAACGTTAAAGGAGCCTGCTAAAAATAACGCAAGCCCACCAAGCTCCGAGTACAATGGACTAGACGCTAGGTCTTATAGCATAAAATTGCGATATTCAAAACAAAATAATCAACGGCGGGGCAGCTAAATTACAAAATGCATAAGTTCAGATAGAAGAGAGACTATTTTAGAAAAAAGTCAGGATTGGTTGGTTGAATAATTTTTGTGAGTAAACTCGGAGAGTTTTCCACAAATTTCTCATCTTGAGAGTGTACATCTTTCATGAGAAAGGGCGCACGATCCAGCGAACAAAAGTAGCCTCAAAATCGGAAGAAGTGTTAAACTGCTCCCTTAATCCCTAACTCCGCGTCATGTTAGTATGCCTATATCTATTTTTTTAAAAATTTCCTTAGTTTTTGCGGAGATTTCGGATCGAATCCAGGTTCCTCTTGAGCGAGTTTGGTAGATGGACTTGGAGAACTCGATTACATCCTTTGGAGAGAATTTTGCCAGCAATTCAGCGGATCTCAATCTATCAAACAATCTCATTGCGTTGCCGTCCATCTCGCGCTTGGGATCGAAGAAAATCCGAAAAAAACTCTACATGAGCGCGATGGTCGTGAAAAACCACAACCCGCCGTTTGCAGATTTCGTGAAAAAACTTGAAAAACGAGGCAAATGCGCTAAAGTCATCATCGTCGCCGTCATGCGAAAATTGATGCATATTTTCTTCGGCATCCTAAAAAACGGAGTCCCCTTCGATGAAAATTTAGCTTTCGGCAGTTGACATCAAAGACGGTATCTTCAAACTTAAATGGGCGGTGCATTGTACTATTCCTGACAAATATTCTCAATCACTTATTCCATTAATTAGTAATGAAGATTGGTATTGCGCTCCTGATGAACCAATATCGTCGTAACATATTTGCTCCAGCGCGACTATAAAACCAAGTAACTGAATCCCTTCGCTCCAAGCGGTTTCCCGCTCTTCTTCGCTACTGCGAATTCATCCGCCCCTGCGAACCATTTCCAATTCGCAAGTTCCCAAGTTGCGATGATGA
>JAITRM010000007.1 GCA_031288395.1 Holosporaceae bacterium
CCGCTACGACCTCAATAATTTCTTTTTTGTGAACAACGATAGCAAATCCTACAACGCCGCTGCAACGAAGACTGACATTGTACAAAACAAATGCATCGGAAAGCTTGATAACAACGGCACCTGGATATGTTTCTGCGGTGACGGGCAACTTACTCTAAGCGTCAAGCCAACCGGCTCAGTCTCTGGAACAATAGCGTACAAAAACGCATCGAATGCGTCCGCTTCGACTTCGGTAACCAATCTTAGCTACGTGACCATTAACATAAATCCATCGACGCATCTGTACGAACCGCAGGGAGACGGATCCTATAAAATCACTCTGACGCTAACAAACGTTCAGGTAAGCACCCAAAAAATGTCCGATACTAAAGAAGTAATCCGACACTCGCACCCAGATGTAGTAGCGGATAAGCTGGAAAACGTGCGTATTGTGGACTTTAATACCAATCCGCCAAAACATTATGGGAGTATTCTTTTCGGAGAAGATGAAAGCGGCACGTTGACCGCCCACGGTCATTCCTACAGCCTCATTGACCACCTGAAATACTGGGTAACCAATAGCGGGTGGAACCACTTCTATCATAAAGGCGTCATCGGCGATTGGTTTGCAATCCTCTTGGATTATGGCAACGTTTTGCCAAGCATTAAGTGGTTTCTTAATGGCGACAGCAATTATAATGCGGCGTACTCCTTTTCGGGATTACACCGCAGCTTTTTCCCCTGGGGCGCATTTGAGAATCGAGAGGGAATTTTCGCTAGCTTTGATATCACCAATGCTAAATCTACAGCCCTCATTTTCGGCGGATACACGCTGCCGTTAAATTATATGCTCTGCAACAGCGGATACCAAACGCCAGCCACTGCCGCCACGGCCGTTGACCAAGACAATGCGGTGGCCAAGGTTACCGACGACGCGTGCAGCAAATTGAAATCATCCGATAACACCAGAGTCTACGTGATTAAATACAGAATAGCAGATTCAAATTTAGGAAACAGCAGCAAAGCGGCGCTTGAAAAATGCGCCTACGGCGCTTCGAGTCCATATACCCAGACAGTGTCAACCGAGGCAGATCTGATAGCCGCTCTGCAAGAGATTGCCGACGACATAAAAACGTTCGCCGACCGTAAAGATTACCACGTGGACGAGTGAAAACCTTGAAATAGTGATTTTATGACGGCGTGGCTGCTATGCCAACCAGCGTGTTGCCGTTTTTACTGAATAAATAGCTTCTCTCGATGTGGAAACCGAGCTTCACGCTCTTGCCGCTGCTGGATTCGCCGATGGATTTCTTAGCCTTCACGGTGACGGGGTTCCCATCCTTCAGCGATAGGTGAACAATTCCTTCTCCGCCAAGGTTTTCCGATAAAAAGATGCTGCCGTCCAGCTTGTTCCCAAAAAATAAAGCGTCTTTGGTCAGGATTTCGATATCCTCCGGACGAACTCCCAGATAGTATTTCTCTCCTTTGGTGAAATTTACGTATCCACCATGGACGATCGATACGCTTTCGCCGGTGGAAAGCTGGAAAACGGACAATTTGCTGGATTTTTCCAGAAAAGAGACCTCAAAAATGTTCATTTCGCTGGAACCAATGAATTTCGCCACAAACATATTGACGGGAGAATTATAGAGCTCGATGGGAGTGCCCACCTGCTCCACTGCGCCATCCCGCATGACAACTATTTTATCCGCCAGCGTCATGGCTTCCGCTTGGTCGTGCGTAACGTAGACCATGGTGGTTTTCAGCTGTGCCTTCAGCTTGGCCAGCTCGTACCTCATTTGTGATCTCAGGGCCGTATCCAGGTTCGACAGCGGCTCGTCGAATAAAAACGCGTAGGGATTCCTGACTATGGCGCGTCCTATGGCCACCCGCTGCCTTTGGCCGCCGGAAAGCTCCTTCGGCTTGCGGCGCAGCAGATGGTCTATCCTCAATATGTTCGCTATGTTGAGAACCCGCGACTCAATCTCTTCTTTTTTCAATTTGCGCACCTGGAGAGCGAAGGCCATGTTTTCAAAAACGGTCATGTGCGGGTAGAGGGCGTAGGACTGGAACACCATGGCGATTCCTCGGCTGGCGGGCGGGACATCGTTCACATACCTATCGCCGACGAAGATTTCGCCCGCGTCCGCATCCTCCAGTCCGCAGATCAGCCTCAATATCGTCGATTTACCGCAGCCAGAGGGGCCAACCAGCACCGTGCACTCGCCGTCCTCCATGACCAAACTAACATTTTTGATGATACTGCTGTCCTGGAACGATTTGTTGATGTTTTTCAGAATTATGGAGGCCATTATCTATCTCGCAACTATTCGCTATCCACTAATCTCGCCGCCGACACGACCTTTTCATCCTTTTCAACCCTGAACAATATGACGCCCTGAGTCGCCCTACCGGTAACCCTCACGCTATTCACCGGACAGCGAATCAGCTTTCCATTGTTGGTGACAAGCATAACGTCATCGCTCTCTTCAACCGGGAAAACGGCGACAACAGCACCGTTGCGAGCGTTCATGTCTATATTTTTTACTCCCTGGGTACCGCGACTGCAAGTTCTATATTCGAAGGAGGAAGTTTTTTTAGCAAAGCCATTTTCCGTTATGGTTAGAAGAGTCTGATCCAAAACCTTCATTTCCTCGAATCTAGCTGGAATCTCCGGCTGCTGATCCGGCAATATTTCTTCGCCGCTTCTGCGGAGCCAATTGGAATAGCGAATGTACTCCTCGCGCTCATCGGCGCTGAAAATTCCGTTATTCAGAACGGCCAGCGATATAACTTCGTCGTCTCCCAGGAGTTTTATGGCGCGCACTCCGGTGGATCTGCTGCTGCCGAAAACGCGCAAATCGCTCGCCGGGAATCTGACGCACTTGCCAAGCTTGGAGGAAATGAGGATATCCATATTTTCCCTGCAAAGCGCAACGGAGATCAGCCTTTCGCCTTCGTCCAGCTTCATGGCTATCTTGCCGTTGGATCTTATGTTAATGAAGTCGTCCAATTTATTTCGGCGAATGGTGCCGTGGGAAGTGGCAAATATGATGTCGTATGAGCTCCATCTGGAATCGTCATCCGGCAATGCCAAAACCGTGGAAAGAGCCTCGTTTTCTTTTATCGGGAATAGATTGATCAGCGCTTTTCCCTTGGATTGAGGAGTGGAAAGAGGCAATCTGTACACCTTCATCTGGTATGCTATGCCCAAAGTGGAGAAAAATAATACCGGCGTATGGGTACTGGCGACAAACAGATCGTGTACGAAATCCTCGTCCTTGGTGGTCATGCCGGTTTTCCCTTTGCCACCGCGTTTTTGAGCGCGGTAGGTACTCAGGGGAACGCGCTTGATGTATCCGCTGTGGCTCACGGTCACGACCATGTCCTCTTTCTGGATAAAGTCCTCGTCTTCCAGAGCGTCCCCGCCATCTTCAATGAGAGTTTTCCGCGGAGTCGCAAATTCCGTCTTTAGAGCAGATAATTCACTGCGAATTATCTGTAAAATCCGCTCCTTTGATCCGAGAATGCCAAGAAGATCCCTGATCCTGTCGGATAATTGAGTCAATTCATCTGAAATTTTCGTTCTTTCCAGGCCCGTCAGTCTGTGGAGTTTCAAATCTAAGATAGCCTGCGCCTGAGCCTCGGTCAGTCGGCATCGACCATTGACATAGATGCTCAACGGATCGCCCACCAGACGCATCAGCGGCTCGACCTCTTCCGCCGGCCAATCTATTCCCATAAGTACGGCTTTAGCTGCAGCGTAGTCGCGACTAGACCTGACAATTCTAATGACTTCGTCAATATTGGCAACAGCGATGGCCAGACCAATCAGCAGATGAGCGCGATCCCGAGTCTTATTCAGCTCGAAGCGCGTGCGACGCACCACAATCTCTTTGCGAAATTCCACAAAAGCGTTCAGCACTTCCGTCAAATTCATCAGCTTTGGCCGACCATTGTGGAGAGCCAGCATGTTGATGCCGAAGGACGTCTGCAGCGGAGAATTTCTGTACAGTTGATTCAATATAACGTCGCTGTTGGCGTCTTTCTTCAGCTCGATAACAACGCGCACGCCATCGCGATCTGATTCATCTCGCAGATCCGATATGCCCTCCACTATCTTTTCATTAACCAGGCTCGCGATCTTTTCTATAAGCTTCGCCTTATTAACCTGGTAAGGAATCTCTGTAACGATGATCGCCTGTCGATCCTTGCGAGTCTGCTCAATCTTAGTGCAAGCACGCAGCAGAACGGAACCACGACCAGTCCTGAACGCATTCAGTATTCCGCTTCGGCCCAGAATGTGCCCTCCGGTGGGAAAATCTGGCCCCTGAAGCACGGTCATCAACTGCTCCAGCGGAGTCTCCGGATTATCTATCAGCATTAGGCAGGCGTCTATGACTTCACCCAAGTTATGAGTCGGAATATTCGTGGCCATACCGACCGCGATCCCGCCGGCTCCATTCACCAGAAGATTTGGGAACCGTGCCGGAAGTAGCGTAGGCTCCTGGAGAGACTCGTCATAGTTCGGACGAAAGTCGACGGTGTCGTAATACAAGTCTTCGGTGAGCGTGTGAGCTATTTTGGAAAGTCTGGCTTCCGTATAGCGCATGGCGGCCGCCGGATCGCCGTCCATGGATCCGAAATTTCCCTGACCATTCACCAAAACTTCCCGCATGGAGAACGGCTGTGCCATGCGTACCATGGATTCATAGATGGCGTCGTTCCCATGGGGATGATATTTGCCGATGACGTCGCCGACGATGCGGGCGGACTTGCGAAATGGCTTGTTGTAGTCGTAGCCGCACTCAATCATGCTATATATGATGCGCCGATGCACCGGTTTCAGCCCGTCCCGGACGTCCGGAAGAGCCCTCGACACAATCACGCTCATTGCATAATCCAGATACGAGCGCCTCACTTCCTCTTCGAGAGATACAGAAACTATGCCCTCATTTTCGGTAGTCAAGGGAATCCCCGTCAATTCTTTTCAAAAATGTCGCCGCACTAGAATGGAATGTCGTCATCTGCCACGGTCAATTCTGGCTTATCGGTGGCAGGCTGGTCGACGCTCGCGGAATGATCTGCCGATCTTGGGTCCAACATAGTCAACTCTCCGCGGAATCGCGAAAGAACTACTTCAGTCGTGTACTTTTCAATGCCGCTCTGATCCTGCCAACGCCTGGTTTGCAACTGTCCTTCCACATATACCTTGGACCCCTTATGAAGATATTTTTCGCAAATTTCAGCAAGATTTGGATTAAACACCACAATGCGGTGCCATTCGGTGCGATCTTTTCTTTCTCCGGATACTTTGTCCCGCCAGGACTCCGAGGTCGCGACGGAAAAGCTTACTATCTTTGAGCCATCCTGCGCCGACCTTACCTCCGGATCTTTGCCAAGATTGCCAACCAAAATCACCTTGTTAATGCTGCCTGCCATAATAAAACCCAATCACTTACCGAGTGAATTCTATATGTTAAGGAACAAAACTTCAATGGATATTTAAGCAAAAACGACGCAGACACAACAAATTTCCATTTACCGAAGCATAGCTAGGCTAAATTTTGTGGATCAACGTCTTGCAGAGGAGTCGGATCATAAATTTGCATATCTCTTTCGTCATTGGAAGCCGCATAGAACCACATACCGCCAAGAATAGGCGGTTCATCGCTGCGTCGGGCATCTGATTTGATGAAATCCTGCCCTTTGCCTGCGTTAATGGAAATCGGCTCATCGAAACGGCAACGCCTCTGGTCGCCGCTTTGAATTCCGATAGCGCGCATAACGCGCCAACTCACGCTGCGGCCGAATAGCCCCAGCAAGAATCCAAAAAGCAACAAAATCCCAAAAGTAACTTCGTCCATCTATAATGATTTCACCTTATGTTGTACGCTATCACTTGTCATTGCCGAAGTCCACTGTTTTTGCTGCGGAGATCAGCGACCAATGTCTTGAATTTATTGCCGCGGTCTTCAAAATCCTTAAATTGATCGAAACTGGCGCAGACAGGTGACAGCAGCACCACTTTCGCTTGACAATTTTTGGCCATTTCATGGGCCCTACCGACGGCAATATCTAAGGCGCCAGCGATTTCGTTATCTACCCCGTGTTTTTGAAGAAATTGCGACCATTCTTCCGCTGCTTCTCCTATTAAAAACGCAAATTTTATGCGCGAAAAATACTTTACCAGAGAGGAGATGCCATTTTCTTTTGGGCGGCCGCCCAATATCCATATTATGCCGTCGAAGCGCCCTAAGGCTTGCTCTGCAGCGTCTGCATTTGTGGCTTTACTGTCGTTGATGTATTGTACTCCACAAATATTATCCACAAACTCCTGGCGATGTTCCAGGCCACAAAACGAAGATAGATTGGCGCAAAAATCCTCTCCGGTGACGTCGTTTGCCATGCAAACGGCATAGGCCGCCGCAATATTCTGGCGGTTGTGGACGCCGTCCAATCGCCGATGGGCATGACAGACGATTTCCTGAGAGCCAAAACGGTTGTCCACTAGATTATCGCCGTTCCAGCCGATCCCTAGATCCGGAATCATTTTTCCGGAAATGGGAACCAAATTCGGATGCTTCGCAGACTTTAAAAACTTGCAAATTTCCAGGCAATGCTCGTCGTCCACTCCTACGATCGCCTTCGATTCTGCGCCAAAACCAGCAAAGATTTTTTGCTTCGCGGCAACGTAGCCGGCCATTCCGCCATGCCTAGTTAAATGGTCCGGCGTGATATTTAGCAAAACTGCCGTGTCGAATCCCAAAATATTGCAGGATTCCAACTGGTACGATGAAAGTTCCAGCACGTAGAAATTGCTGTTCATTTCAAGGGACAAAACTGGAACGCCGAAGTTTCCGCCTATGGACGCACGCTTTCCCGCACGCTCCAACATATGGTGAACTAAGGCCGCAGTGGTGGATTTTCCGTTGGCTCCGGTTATGCATATTTTTTTTCCGGGAGCCTGAAGCTGGAACAAATCAATATCATTGATCAGTGGAATGAAGTGTCGCTGGGCCATCTCCACAAACAAATTTCTGCGAGGCCAGAGGAGATTAACTCCGGGACTGACCACCAGAAAATCCATGCTATCCCAGTCGAAATCACGCAATTCCAGATTTTGATATTGATTGTCGGATGCTAAAACATCATCATGAGCGCTCACTCTAGCGCCGCCTTTTAACAGTGCATCCACCACCGTTCGCCCTGTTTTCCCGAGTCCGATTACGCCAAAATGTTTGTTTTTATAGCAATCCAGCGAAATCATCTTATCTTCAACGTCGCTAGACCGACTAATGCGAACACAAAGGAAATAATCCAAAATCTAATTACAACCGTGGATTCCGTCCAGCCTTTCTCCTCAAAATGATGGTGTATGGGCGCCATTAGAAAAATTCTTTTCCCGGTCACCCGAAAATACGCCACCTGGATTATGACGGACAAAGCTTCCAATACGAACAATCCGCCGACAATGGCGAGCACAAACTCGTGCTTAATTATAACGCTGATTCCTCCTAAGGCGGCCCCGATGGCCAACGATCCCGTATCCCCCATAAATATCATCGCCGGCGGAGCGTTGTACCATAAAAATCCAATGCAGGCCCCAATCAATGCTCCGCAGAAAATGCACAATTCGCCAACGGAAGCGATGTAGGCCACTTGCAGATAGTTCGCAAAAATAAAATGGCCGACCATGTAGCTGATAATCCCGAGGCACAGAGCCGCAAGCATGGACGGAAATGTCGCCAGCCCGTCCAATCCGTCTGTTAGATTCACTGCATTTGAGCTGCCAACTATGACGAAAGTGGTAAAAGCTACTAAAAAGGAACCGCAGTTTAGGGTAAAATTCTTAAAAAATGGAAACGTCAAACAGCCGGCAATTTCAGGAGCCCTGAGCAATTCAACAAAATATGAAAATACCAGAGCCACCACCGTCTGCAGCAGCATTTTTTTCTTTCCTCTAATGCCCTTGGAATCTCTGCGTTTAACTTTGGAGATGTCATCAAAAAAGCCTATGAAACAATATGATAATGTCAAAAAAAGCAACAATATCAAATAATTGTTGCGGATATCTCCCCACAGCAGCGAAGATACGATAGTAGCGGCAATAATAACCGCTCCGCCCATGGTGGGAGTACCTTGCTTCTGCAGAACGTGCGATTCTGGACCATAGCTGCGTATCGGCTGTGAGTGTTTAGAGCGCCTGATAAACGCAGGATAAAGCAAAAAACTGATCATCATCGACATTAACAGAGCGCACATCGTTCTAAAAGAAATATAACGCAGCAAATTGACGCCGGAGACAAATCCAAAATACGGCATAATAAGATTGTAAAGCATCGATTAGCCCAACTTTTTCATCAAATACTCCAGGGCCAGTTCCATTTTCATGGCTCGCGATCCTTTTATCAAAATACAATCGCCATTGCGAATTTCCTTCAATAATTCTTCTGCTATTTCCGAAGAATTTTCGCACCATTTTCCTTTTTTATCGAGGCTCAAGTTGTTAAATAAAAATTTCGCCAATGAACCGCAGGCAAATACTAAATCAATTTCAAATTTATCGACGGCGGCAGATAAATTCTCATGATAGTACATAGCGCTACCGCCCAATTCCAGCATGTCTCCAAGAACCAGAATTTTTCTGCGCGTTTTATATTTTGCTAGCGATTTAATCGCCAACCGCATGGACTTGGGGCTTGCATTATAGGAATCATCTATCAGAATCAAATCGCGATTTTTTATGAAAATACTCTCGCCGCGGTGCGGAGGCAGCCGGAAGGAATCGAGCGCTTCCGCCAATTTTTGCAGTGGTATTTTCGAAATAACGTGGGCCGCCAAAATTGACGACAGGCTGTTAAGAACACAGGCTTTATTGCCGCAATGCATATCGTACTGCACTTTCTTGCCCAAAATTTGAGCCGTAACGACGAGATTATCGCCATCGCCGTGGCCATAGGAGACAACCTGTGCATCTGATCGCGGCGAACCGAATGAAAAAACGTTGCGTACGCCGCATTTTTCTGCTTTACCTCTCAGGAAATCGGTATAGGGAGAATCAGCCGGAATAATCGCAGCCTCCTGCTGTACTTTTGTGGCGAAAATTTCAGCCTTTGCGGCAGCTATTTCCAAAGGCGAATTAAAAAACTCCAGATGAGCTTCTCCAATATTTGTGATAACGGAAATAGACGGTTGCAGTAGATCCAGCAGCTTTGTTATGTCGCCGCAAGAGCTCATGCCCATTTCAAAAATCCCAATTTTTGTATTCCTGGGCATAGTGGCGGCGCAAATGGGTAATCCGATTTGGCTGTTGAAGTTTTTTCGACTGGCGTATACGAGATTTGGGTCCTCAAAATTTTTGGTCAGCATGTGATGTATCATATCTCGCGTCGTCGTTTTACCGACGCTTCCTGTAACGCCAACGTATTTTGCGTTTTGTCTTTGGAGACTGTATCTGGCCAATTGCAACAGCGCATTTCTGGAAGAGTCAACTTCTATGAGTCTGCTTTTATCAATTCCATCCAGACTTTTTTCCACGATGGCCAGCTCGGCGCCATTTGCCAAAGCCTGGGCAACGAAAGAGTGGCCGTCTGCTTTTTCTCCCTGCATAGCCACAAACAAATCGCCGGCCTTTGCATCGTTGGAATTGACACATATGTCGCTCGCGGCTCTTGAAACTTCTCGAGAGAAAATTTCCGACAACTCTTGCCGAGAGAAAACAACGGTCATGCCGAGACCTTGTTCAAAATCACCTCTCTATCGCTGAAGGCCATGAACTCGTCGCCTATTTGCTGATAATTTTCGTGGCCCTTTCCGGCAACCAATAGCCCATCTCCCTCGCACAGCATATCTATAGCATATTCGATGGCGCTTTTTCTATCGGCAATTTCCGTAGCGGCAGGGCATCCATCCAGGATCATTTTTCTAATTTGCTCCGGATTTTCATCGCGGGGATTGTCATCCGTCACAATGGTAATATCCGCAAATTCCTGTGCAACCTTTCCCATAAGAATGCGTTTATGGACGTCGCGATTGCCGCCGCATCCAAAAACGACGATTACCCTGTTTCCGGTATGATCTTTCAAAGACAAAATTGCATTTTTCAAAGCATCCGGAGAGTGAGCATAGTCCAAGTAAACATTTGCTGCCCCTACCCTAGCGATCAATTCGAGCCGCCCGTTTATGGGATGTAATTTTTCTAATCCAGCGACAATATCGTCAAGTTTTGTTCCGGTGAAATGGCAAATCGCAGCGGCGCATAGGGCATTATAAATTTGGAACTTTCCCTGAAGAGGCAGGGCAAATGAAACTTCCTTTCCCCAAAACATTGTTTTCACTTTCTGATGGACCTGCTCGGACTTTACGTCGACAATTTTGACGTCGTTGGAGCTGTACCCATAGCTGATGCATTTCATTTTCCTCTTCTCAGTTATTGCGCGGATTTTTTTGGAATATTCGTCATCCGAGTTTACGACCACCACAGTTTTTTCTTCCGCAATTTCGGAAAATAGTCGCTCTTTCGCTCGCCAATAATTTTTCAGCGTATGATGATAGTCCAGATGATCGTGGCTGAAGTTCGTAAAAGCGCAGACGGCAAATTTTAGGCCGCCAATCCTGTCCTGATCTATCCCATGACTTGAGGCTTCCAGAACTACATTTTTTATCTTCTGCTCCTGCAATCTGCTTAAAATCTTGTGCAAATCAATGGCGCCGGGAGAGGTCAAATTGGCGGATAAACTTTCGTTGTTTTTTCCACCGATAATTCCAAGCGTTCCTATGCTCGCTCCAGCAATACCTGCGCTTGTCCAAATCTGCCTGACCACATCAACCGTGGAACTTTTCCCGTTCGTCCCCGTTACCGCGGCAATGTTGTCGAAATTGCTGGGAAAAAACTTTGAAGCCATATGAGCAAGCTCAGCTCGTGCGTTTTTTACAAAAATAAACGGAATGCCGTTTTTCACCTCGACGCGATTAACAAAATTCTCAGCATCTGAAATAATGCCCATTGCACAATTGGAGATGGCTTCGTCTATATAGGCTTTCCCATCCGCCGAGGAGCCTTTCAGCGCCGCAAAAACGCTTCCCGCAGTCACTTTTTTGGAATTATCACAAACATCGGCAACGTTTAACTCTTTGATTTCATCCGGAAGCTGGAAGCTGATCAATTCTCCAAGTTTTTTCATTTTATTTTCCTTAAAATGTTATGCCAATCCGGTTCTGGACCGTTGAAGACCGAAACGCCGAGAATTGGTCCGATTCTTCGAATAACATTTCCGGCCGTCGGAGTCGTATTCCATCCGGACGCTCTGTATCCGTGAGTTTTGACTGTGGCTTTTGGATCGTCCAGCAATACGTAAACGGCATATTTCGGATCTGTCATGGGAAACGCGCCCATAAAACCGTTATAATTCACATTTTTTAGGTACCGCCCGCCCTTTTGCTTTTCGGCTGTGCCGGATTTTCCTCCAACCAAGTAGCCGCCCACTTCCGCAAGCCTGTTGGTCCCTTCCAGAACATTTATTCTCATCAGCGCCTTCATTTTGCTCGACGTTTTGGCGGAGAGAATTTTTTTCCCGGGAATTGACTGTCGTTTCAATAATGTCGGCGTGTTTAGAACGCCGTTATTCAAAATTCCGGATGCGACTGTAATCAAATGCAGAGGACTGAAAGCAATGCCATGGCCGAACGAAATGGTGATGGAATTCAATTCACCCCAGTAGGAAGGATAAAGCGGGCGCTGAGTTTCGCTCAATTCACAAGAAACCATGTCCAGCAAACCGATGCGCTTGAAAAATTTTTTCTGGGCTGCCGGACCGACTTTCATGGCTATTCTGGCAGATCCGATGTTGGACGAATATTTCATGATTTCTTCCACGGACAAAAACATGCCCTTTCCTCGAAAATCATGTATCGTATATTTTCCTACCTTTAGCGGAAATCTCGCGTCAAATTTAGTGAAGGGAGTGACGACGCCGTATTCCAGCGCCATCGCAGTGTTAAAAATTTTAGCAGACGATCCGGGCTCAATGGCGGACGAGGTCACCATGTTGAATCTTTCCTTCGCCTCTGGATCAGAATTTTTATTCGGGTCGAAATCCGGCAATGAAACCAGCGCTATGATGCTTCCGGTTGCAATTTCCATCACGATCGCAGCCCCTCCCAACGCGCTGAACTCTTTAATTCCCTTCTGCAGCTCATCCCGCACAGCGTGTTGAACTTTCGTATCGATCGATAAAACTACTGGATTCGCCGACTCGCGCAACGTTTGGTCGAACACTTTTTCAATTCCTGAAATGCCGACATTATCAACATCCGTCCCGCCAAGCACGTGAGCCAGAAGATTCTTATCCGGATAAACGCGTCTCTCGGTCCTCAAAAGATGCATGCCGGGAATCCCCTGGTTCAGGACGGCTTGCTCCTGAGATGGAGACAGGTGGCGCTTTATCCAGATAAATTTTTTGGAAGACGACAGCTTTTTCGTGAGATCGTCTTTATTTATTTCACTGAAAACATTAGCTATTTTTTCGACTGATTCCTTCAAATTTATTATCTCATGAGGGCATGCGTAAAGAGACGTTGTCGGGAGGCTCGTGGCGACTATTACGCCGTTTCGATCAACGATATCGGCGCGGGAAATAAACGTCGGAGCATTTTGGCCCGACGGATTCTCTCCACCGCGAACGTCGAAAATCATTATTTGCGCAAGCCTAAAAATTAGCAGACTAAACAGAAGAAAAAAGACGCTTGCGGCAAATAAGGCCCGCTGCTTTGCAACCTTTAGAGCCCGCGTCGATAGCGAATAAAAATTGCTGCCGCGCCTGGAGTACATTAGCGGCGACTTTCTTGAGAGAAAATCTCATCCACTAGTTTCGACAACTTTTTTATTTCTTTGTACCTGTTCTTTTCAGAATGAAATATGGACGCGTCGAACTCCCGCAGCTGTTTCGGTTCAATTTGGCGCATTTTGAGATGCTTCACCGCAAGACGTTGAATCCTCTCGGGCGATATCAGCGCCTTCCACTCGGCTTTCAGAATATGATGGTTTTTCCTTTCAATTGCTATCTCTTTCTTGGCCTGTTTAATTCTATTTTCAATGGAAAGTACTGAATATTTCAGATAAAACAACCATGCGCCAATGGCGCAGATCAGAAGCGCAAAAAATACAGAAGATTTTTTCGTTACCATGTTGAAGATACTAAAAACGCTCGACTATAGCATAGAAATTCCTCGAAGTTTAGCCGACCTTGAGCGTGGATTTGACAAAATTTCTTCCGGCGACGGCGTAATGGGCTTTTTATTTAGAAGCTGAAATTTCGCTCTATTTTCATCGTGTAATAATTTTCTAAAAAACAGCTTTACTATGCGATCTTCCAGCGAATGAAAGCTGACTACTATTATTTTTCCTCCGTGATTCAGCAATCCCACTGATTCGGCTAGAACTTTCTCCAGTTCGCCCAACTCGTCGTTTACGAAAATTCTCAATGCTTGAAATGTCTTGGTGGCGGGATCTATTTTCCCTCTTCTCTTGACGCAGGAACGGATCACATTGCCAAGATCTTCCGTATTTTGAATGCTGCGCAAATTAAGTTTTATGCCTTTGGCAATGCGTCTGGAAAAATGCTCCTCTCCATAGCGATAAATGAGATCCGCCAAATCTTTTTCGGAATATTTGCGGATCACGCCCAGCGCAGTTTCGTCGGTTAGTCCCATATTCATGAGCAATGGGCCGTTTAATTTGAAAGAAAACCCGCGCGCTGGATCCGTCAATTGAAAATTAGAAACACCGAGGTCCAGAACCACTCCATCCAGCTTCTTTACATCGTAAAATTTCATAATCGAACATATGTTGCTGAACTTGGCCAAAGAAAAATCAAAATTGCTCTCAAAATTGCTCTCATAATTGCGCTTTAGATCCATCGCCATACCTTCGGTAACGGAGTCTCGATCGCAGGCGATCACCCGACAATCAACGGCATTAAGAATGGCACGGCTGTAGCCCCCGCCGCCAAACGTTCCGTCAAAGTAGATTCCTCCTCTCCGTGGCGATAACATCGCTAGAGCTTCCTTCAGCAAAACCGGAGTATGTTTTTCCATCATTAAAATCTACAAACAGGCGGAAATAACGGCAAAAATCGGCAGCAAAATTGTGCAGGACCAGAGCAGATATCCTAAAAATGACGGAGTTTTGATGGAACAATGTTCCGCTATCGACCTAACCATCAGATTGGGCGCGTTTCCCAAGTAGGTCAGCGCTCCCATAAAAACCGTTGAAATCGAAAAGGCCGCTAGAATATGAGATTTAACGGTCATGAGCGTTTGGGCGTCGCCTGAAGTTAGGTGGAAAAAAATCAAAAACGTCGGCGCGTTGTCCAACAGCGAAGATAACAAGCCGCTGGCCCAGAAGCATCTGTTGGCAATAAACTCTCCACCTGGAGCCATCCAGCGGAAGACGTCCCCAAAAGCTCCAGAGGTCCCCTGTTGCAATATGGAAATAATGGGAGCGATGGTGATGAAGATCCCGGCGAAAAGTTCTGCAACTTCCCTTATGGGAGCGACAGAGAATCCATTTCTTTCGTGGATTTTTTTGGGAGTAATTCTAAGTGAAATCAGTGAAATAATCACCAGCAAACAATTTCTTAAAATAGATGACCAATTAAATTTGTGACCATATAGCAAAACTTCGCCGGAAAAATTACAGAAAATTACGATGAGCAAAACTGCCATCATAAGCAGCAAGTTCGTCTTTCCCCGAAGAATAAAAGCCGATTTGGCGACTCTGTCGTGATCCGTCGCGGGGTCATTTTTGAATAAAATAAAATCAATGACAAAAAATATCCCAACCAATGCAAAAGTTGCGCCGAATATGACCGGATATAGACGCTTGATAAACCAAAAGAAATCTATACCTTTGAGAAACCCTATGAACAATGGCGGGTCTCCAACAGGCGTGGCGCTGCCGCCGATATTCGCAACTAGAAATATGAAAAACACCACCAAATGCGAACACTTTTTTCTTCCGGCATTTGCCCGTAAAAACGGACGAATTAAAAGAGTGGAAGCGCCGGTAGTTCCGATCCATCCGGCCAAGAAACTGCCGAAAAGCAGAAACAGCGCGTTGAAAAGCGGTCCTCTATAGCGTGGAAAATCCACAAAAATGCCGCCGGAGACGGTGTACAGCGCGGCAATTAAAATTATGAATGGAAGATAATCGGCAAGCAACGGCTCGCAAATGGCGCCAAAAACCCGAAAGAAACCGAAAAAATAGGCCACAAAAATCAGATATATTAATGACCAAAATAATGGGACATAGCTTGCGTATTTGTGCCAAAAATTCGGAAATAACAGCGGAAAAAACGACATGGAAAAAACGATTCCCCAAAAAGGGCATGCCCAAAAAAAGCTGGAAAATTCCATCGCAACCAACGCCGACGTTTAAAGTGATGGCAGTATAGCATCTAATCGGAAAATTTGTCGCGCTAGCTGTTGGGGTTATTTGCTTCGCTGGAATTGGAACTTAAGAGACCGCGAAGCTCTGAAATTGCGTGTATAACCGACGTCCCATTTTGCATATTGATCTCCAGAAGTTCCTGAAAAGTCTTGTTGCCAATGGCGCTGGCGATCTTAATTAATGTGGCCGAGGGACTCTGGGGTTGCTCCTTTTCCAAAAAAGCGGCAATTTTCACCAGATTTTCATAGGCGCCATCCAAAGTTTTGCATGACGCAGCCGTTGCTTCGCTGCTTCCGTCGCTGATTTGCTGATCTTCATCGACTTGTTGAGTTTCAGCAGCATTCATTCTCCCAGAATCTTTTGATCCGCTGGCGTCGGAAGATGATTTTTTTCCCGCCATGCTTCTGGAAACAACGTGTTCTATATCTTTGAGGCAGGAAAAAATTTCATGGAAGCTCGGCGCTTCTTCGGAACATTTTTCGTTAAGGAAATCATTGAGCGATTTTAACTTTTCCTGCAGTTCATTTACCTCTTTTCCAAGGGCTTCAAAAAATTCTAGCGGCGTAACCGCTACGTTTTTTTCAATTTGTTTCAGAGAAAGCCCTCGACTATTTTTTATCTGTAAATTCCGGCGCGCCGTCATCCAATCCGCTAAACTATGCGGGCTTAAGACTCCGTCGCTGGGATTGGTCAGTGGAATTAACACTATTCTTTCGCGAATTTTCTCCGCAAAAAAATAAAAGGGAGACGCCCGCCGAACAGCGCTTTTATTCGCAGAATCAATGGTAGGATAAATATTATCCCAAAATTTCTCGCTGAGGGATTTCACCAACGTCACCCCTTGATTCAGACCACTAAATCCATACAGCGCCGTCAGAGACTCCAGAAGCCACATGGCGATCTGCAGGTCCTTGGTCCTGGTAAGAAGCAATTCCGAACAGAGACGCAGCACTTCCGGCCAGTTGGCTTTTTTTGCTTCGGTCTGCCAAATTCCCTGCGATAAATTGGCGTCATCCTCTCGGCGCAACTCCATTATCTGGTCATATACGCTGTCGTAGCGCAAATACTCGCCGCATTCGCCGTCTGGAGAAACGGGAAGCAAAAAATCCTCAACTTTTATCATGCCCTACTCCCCAGCCTCGTTAGTTTCTTCCTCTGCTTCGGTCGCCTGAACCGGCGCCGTTCCTTCCGTCACCGGCTGCGGAGCCGGATTCTCTTTATCGAAGGAAACCGCCGCATCCAAATTGCCGGCTGGCGTAACCGAACCGGCGGATTCTCCCAGATCAATGCCGCGCTCGTGGCCGTACAAGTCCGGACAGAATTCCGGGAACAGCGGCCACTCCAGTGGAATAAGTTTATCGCCATCGCGAGTCATTGGCGTAATTTTCATCACAATCTTGGAAGTTTGCACATCATTTCCTTGGCTAGAGTCAACGATAGGGACTTGAAATTGCAGCAAAATCCCCTGGGGAAGCGCCACCTCCCTGCTAATCTTATGTTCTTCAATCAGGCGGAGCATGGCCCATCTACCGCCATAGGAAAATGTAACCTTGGTTCCCTGAATTGACGGATTGTTGCTGGATCCCACGTCGTAGGGTTTTTCATCTGCCGATGCCACCCAATTAAAGGCCACGCTAACTTTGTCGTTATTAAAGAAAACTCCGGTGGCGTTATCCTCCACCAGAGAATCGTTGATGGTTATTTTTCTGTCCAGTAGCGAGGACGTGAGGGCCTCCACATTTGGAGAAGGGCGCAGCTGAAAGGAAAACGATATTGGGGCAGTATTCGGGTCCGATCCCTTGGACTGAGCGATCCAAAGCTTCAAAAATGGTATCATTTTACCCATAGATTTCAGGAATTCTAGTGCTTTTAGGCTAACTCCCTTCCTTTCCCTATTGCTATCCAATGTCGCATATACGCCGGCGGAGCTTTGCTCGTACAAATCGACGAATTTTTCTATATCAAGCATAGATGCGTCCTCCAGCGACTTGCCGAAGGGGAATTTATGGCTGAGAGTCTCGTTGAATTGTTTGTTTATTTTGTTATAGGCCTTCGACGCTCGTTCATATTGCACAACCTCAGCTCTGGATATCAGTGACTTCGCCACATTCGAACGCTTATTCAGGAAATAGTCGCCTCCGCTTTCCGCAATGGTTTTGATCTCTCCCTGATTATCGAAAGATTCCAGAGAAACCCGCGACAAATTCTCCGAAATGAACGTCTCCAGCGCAGCTATGGAGTTGCCAGGCTTTCGAGCTTCGTAATCTGCAACGCTGACAACAATGGATTTCCACTTTTCCAACAGAGGGCGATTTTTCACCTTCTCCAGAATATTTTGCATAGATAGGAGGTCGACAACCGGAGTTGCGATATCCTTAGCCAAAAATTTTATCCGCTCAAACTGCGCCATCAGGTACTGCTTCAGCCCATCCTGATCGTCAAAATTCAAAAATCTCGGGTTGCGATCTCCGTTCCAATTGTCAAATAGAGCCTCTCCGGACGAATATGGCGTTTCCAGATTAAATAGAGCGTCCACTTTTTCCAGCAAAGATGTATATTGGGAAATCACCAGCGCAGAAAAGCCAAAATCTTTCTGATTATCTTCTTCTTGTATCTCATCGAGGGTTTTCATGACTTTGGCGATGGCCACAGAGGAATTTCTTATGTTGAGAGCCTGACGTTTGTAAGCGTCTTCCAGGAGATTGCGCGAATGCCCCAGCGGCATATCATCGAAAATTTGAGCGTTGCCCAGCATGGATTGCAGCGTCGGATGCAGACATTTTCGCGCAATCGTTTGATACATTTCAAAGTGCTGAGCTCGCATGGCCGGAGGCATGGTCGTGGAAAATTCATAGTATTTATCGAGCAAATCGGAAATTTCCTTCAGCCTTTTTTGATCCCAGAGGAGCATTTTATCCTCCAGAATCGCTGTGACTAAATTTGTTCCCGGAACCGATCGAATAAACGGCTGATCCAGCAGCGCGCGAACCTCCTTTTGAAAGTCTTCAAAACCTTTGGATGGCGTTTGAATGTTCTCCGACAACAGCGGCCCCGTCAAATCGGTTCTGAAAGACAAAAGGCGAGATTTGAACTGACGAAATTGAGTCTCCGCTAGCCGCAGCAGCTCTCGGATACGATCCACGCCGACGATTTCTGATGATTTCAGATCGTTTATCACTTTGACGTATTCATTATTCGGAGCAAAATTGTCCGATACAATCCAATTGAATTTCTTGTTCTTCAATATGTCGGCAATCAGCACGGTTTTGTCGTAGATCTTGGCGAGATCTTTTGGCGAGTAAGCGATGCTGGCATTTCTATAGGCCTCCAGCATTGCTTCGATATCGGACACGAGACTTTGCAATATTTTCTCAATGGTTTTGTCGAAAACGTCGCTCAAAAAAGTGCTGAAAAGCATCCGCAAATTGGACTCTATGTGAGGTTGAAATAGTTCAATATCAAACCTGGGAAGGACTAATTTCTTGTTTGGAACATGGGTTTTCATCGTCTCTGTAATATTAAACTTGTCTTTGAATATGGTATCCGTTAAATCAACGACGCTTTTTCTGTCTTCCAAGCGACGTATGGCGTTATATTCGGCGCTAATTTTTTTTATGTTGATCACGCGCTGAATGAATTCCCGCAAATTTTTAAAGCTTTGGAAGGAATTTACGTCAAATAGATCCTTTTTTTCGTGACGAGCCTCCGACTCCAGGCGAACTTTCTCCAACACGCTCTTGGTATTAAGGTTCAGGTCGATGTACATCGCTCGCACAACCACCGAATCAAAAACCAGCGCGAGAGTTTCCGTTAATTCATTGCGCAAGCTGGAAAACCAGGACTGTGGAACGAAAATGGACGAGACGTCTGACCACTTCACCGACGGCATGTTCTGCAACAGCTGGATCGTGTGCTTATTTATGAGCGCCTGATCTTCTTCTCCACGCAGATTGTCCTCCAGATACTTTATTTTCACCATGTAGCTCTTCAGAGAGGACATAATTTGATAATAATCGTGTATCTTGTTTTTCAGGTTATTGTTTCCCATAAACCAGCCGATGGAAATGAGGAAAGCGCCGGCAGCCAAGACAATTTTATTGCGATATTCGGCCTTGTTCATGTCAATGGCGTCAACTTTAATGGGATGAGCCAGATTATATTCTTTGAAAATTTTCTCCTTAAACAAATCCTGAACGAAGCACAAAGTGTTGTTGTAGGAATGCGCAAGATTCGCATCCACGTTGGCAAATAATTTTGGACTGAGGGCCAACGGCTGTACCAGTTCTCCAGAAGCCGCTTTCTCTTCTTTGGTACGCCCCACGAAGTAAACTCCGCGCAGAATTAAGCCTTCTTCCGGATTGTGATTTTGGAACATGGTGTGGAGATACTGAAATAAAGCCGGTTTTATGGAACGCAAACGAGACCGAAACAGAAGCGCCATCTTCAAATTTTCCGACACTTCTTTCTCTCGGGAAAAATAAACGCTTGCTTTCCTTACGCCACTCTCCACGGTTTGAAAAATCTCTTCAATCCATGATGTGGAAAACGCGCTATTCAGAGCGTAAGGACACGACCATCCAAAAATTTGCTGCCGAGAATCGCTGTTCAAAAGATGGGAAAACTCTGCAAATCCAGGGATCAAGTCCGATTTGGTGATAATTATATAGATCGGTAGGCGAAAATTTAGATTGTGCTGGAAATCGAAAATTCTATCGAAGATCTCCTGGGCAATTTTTTCCATGTTCGTCAGGTCGGAGAGGAGCATATCCATGGGCAATGTGACAATAATTCCGTCCAATGGTCTGCGAGGCCGGATAAAAACAAACAATTCCCCTATGAACGACCAGAAATTTCTTTCATCTTCAGTAGGTTCCGCTCGTGGAAGCTCAAAAATCGCTCCACGACGAAATAGTTTCCACATGGAATCAACCGCCGATCCATCCGCGGTCAAATGCTCAAAATTTAGGCTTTCAAGCAGAGTTGATTTGCCGCTATCCGGCGGGCCGACCATCATGAAACAGGGAAGCTTATATCTCCAGCGAATATCATAGGTGCTATTTTTTATGATCTCCATAACCTTGAAGAAAATCTTGGTCAATGGCCCTATTTTCAAAAATCCATGAAGCGAAAGAATCTCGCCTAGCCTACCGGAAATTACCGGAAGGTCTTCCCGTCGTATTCTCTCCATAAGCGGCGGCTTCTTCGGGTCCACACTCTTGTCGTCTCTGCGAATTACCTGCGGTTTGGGTTTTGCATTAATAAATAGGACGCTAAGTGCGAAAACGACGAGAATCAACACTACGGCGATGACAACCATTGTTACGGAAGCTGCTGGAATTAATTCACGGGGAATGGAGGACGCTTTGCTCAGCAGAAATTCCCTGATACTTTCCATTGTAAAAATTTAATGAACCTCCTCATTTGCTTTGTATTTTAAGCTTTAGTACGGGAAAATCAATTGGCATTTGTATTGTATTTTCTAAGCAATTTAACAAAGGCCCTTGTGAGGCTCAGCGACAAATCGCGACCCGATGGCGAAATTTATTAACTGGGCCCTAAATCAAGTATATAATGCCCGCGAAGCGACGTATGGAGTCAGTTTTGTCAAGAATTTTGGGGCTAGATCCTGGATTGCACATCACCGGATGGGGTATTCTGGACTACGACGGTTTTCACCTAAAATATATCGCCCATGGAACGATAACAACCTCAGCCGCTGACGAAATTAGCTTGAGACTGAGCTATATTTTCAAGCAGTTGTCCGACATTGTTGAAAAATATTCTCCCCAAGAGGTAGGGATAGAGAACGTCTTTGTCAACAAAAATCCAGAATCTTCTTTAAAACTTGGGATGGCGAGGGGAACAGTAATCTGTTGCGTCGGTGTTTTGGGCCTGCAGATTTCGGAATACACTCCAAATAAAATCAAAAAATCCATTGTGGGAAGCGGACATGCCGCCAAAGATCAAGTATCTATCATGGTTCAAAAATTACTGAATTGTGGTAACGTAAAACTGGACGCGGCGGATGCGTTGGCGACGGCCATTTGTCACGCCCATCACAAAACGTCCTACGAGGTGAAAAAATGATCACGCACCTGAACGGCTCCATCGAAAAAATAGCCGAGAATTCCATCGTCGTGGATGTGAACGGAGTCGGATATGGCGTAACGTGCTCCGCCAGAACCATAAACGAGGCCCGTTCCCACTCCGGACTGATCCATATCTTCACCGCCATGAGCATCAGAGAAGATTCATGGACACTGTACGGATTTATTACGGAACAGGAGAGATTCTGGTTTAATACGCTGATTTCGGTGCAGGGAGTCGGCGGAAAAGTAGCCATAGCCATTCTCTCGGCCCTTTCGGACGATGACATATATAACGCATTTCTCAACGGAGACAGGACTATTTTCTCCAGAGCTGACGGAGTCGGCCCAAAACTGGCCACGAGGATAATAACCGAGCTGAAGGATAAAATTGTGGGGAAAATCGATCTAAGTTCGACCATTTCATCGCAAATTACGTCCGAATCCAGCGTTGCCAACGATGTGATTTCCGCGCTTCTGAATCTCGGCTATCAGCGCGCCGACGTGCTCCGGACGGTGGCTTCCATGCAGTTTGAAGAAAATTGCGAATTCGGCGTTATGCTAAAGCGCGTTCTGAATAAGCTGTCTTCCGGAGCAGCGCCATGAAAAGCAATGAACTAAATCCGGAATTGCTGGAATCCGAATCTGCAGAATACTCGCTGCGCCCGACCAATCTCAAAGACTTTATAGGTCAGGAGTCCGTGAAGGATAATCTTCGCATCTTCATTGAATCCGCTAAAAAGCGTCGTTTAGCGATGGATCACGTGTTGTTCTTTGGTCCGCCGGGGCTCGGAAAAACCACTCTATCTAATATAATCTCCAAAGAATTGGGCGTAGGATTTAAAGCCACTTCGGGGCCGATTCTGGCTAAGGCCGGCGACCTGGCCGCCATTCTCACAAATTTGCAAGAGAGGGACGTTTTATTCATCGACGAAATTCATCGTATGAATCGTCTGGTCGAAGAGGTGCTATATCCGGCAATGGAAGATTTTCAGCTGGATTTGATGATCGGCGAAGGTCCGGCTGCGCGTTCCATAAGGATCGATCTTCCGCATTTTACTTTAATTGGAGCCACAACGCGTTCTGGAATGTTATCTTCGCCATTGCGGGACAGGTTTGGAATCCCGCTGCATCTGGAATTTTATTCTCATGGAGAATTGCAAATAATAGTAAAAAAGAACTCTGAACTGCTTGGCATAGCCATATCGCCGGACGGCGCGGAGGAAATTGCTCGGCGGTCGCGCGGAACTCCGCGGATAGCGTGCCGCCTGCTGAAACGTGTTAGAGATTTTGCCGTAGTTTGTGACTCGACGATGATCGACAAAAAAATCGCCGATATGGCGCTGAAAAAGCTGGACGTGGACGAAAACGGCCTTGATTCCATGGATAGAAAATATTTAAAATGTATACTCGATTTTTATGGCGGAGGTCCTGTGGGAGTGGAAACATTGGCGGCTGTTTTGTCTGAAAAAAGGGACACCATTGAGGAAATTATCGAGCCGTATATTCTCCAAAATGGTTTCGTACAGAGGACTGCAAGGGGACGTGTTCTGGCGTCAGAGGGATATAGATATCTTGGAGTAATGCCAAAAAATAGCAATAACGAATTATACGATGGAGAGTTACTATGAATGGTACCGAAGGGGTCATAACGGCGACAAGCGTGGCCTATAGCCACGATCTATCAATACTGGGATTGTTTGCCCAGGCTTCTCTTACCGTTAAGGTGGTGATTGTTTTGCTTCTGGCGAGTTCCCTGTGGAGCTGGAGCATCACGTTCGCAAAGCTTTCTCTCATGAAAAAGCTGAATGTCAGCGGCGATAAGTTTGAAGATTCGTTCTGGAACAGCGGTTCAATGGATATGCTGTACGATAGCTTGGCAAATAAGGACAATGATCCATTTGTCTCTGTATTTATAGCCGGAATGAAGGAATTGCGTCGTACTAAGACAAAGGTCAAATCGGCAATAGGCGGAATTTCGCTAAAGGACAGGATAGATCGCATGATGAGGGTTAGCGTTTGCCGGGAAATAGATTATCTCGAAAGACATCTGGGGTTTCTTGCGACCGTCGGCTCCACTGCACCTTTTGTCGGGCTGTTCGGCACCGTTTGGGGAATTATGAACAGCTTCGAATCAATCGGATTTGAGCAAAATACCAGCCTAACATCGGTGGCGCCAGGAATCGCCGAGGCGCTGTTTGCCACGGCGTTGGGTCTTGTGGTCACGATTCCCGCCGTTATTGCCTACAACAAAATATCGTCCGAAATAAATAGATACCAGAATAGATTGGACGCCTTTGTGGACGAGTTCTCCGCCATCATATCGCGCCAAATCGAAGACGCCGAGGTGTAAGCAATGGTGTTCCTAAAGAAAAGTCGCGGCAAATCACGGCTTACTCCCATGAGCGAAATGAACGTCACCCCCATGATCGACGTTATGCTGGTGTTGCTGGTGATTTTCATGGTCACGGCTCCGCTGCTAACCGTTGGCGTTAAGGTGAATCTTCCAACCGCGAACGCCCCGAATATTTCCGGCAAAGAAACTCCCCTAGTAGTTCACGTGAACAATGAGGGGCGCATTTTCCTCGGCGAAGTGGAGGTGGATTTCAAAACTCTGCCGGCAAAATTAATGGCCATTACCAGTGGAAACATGGAAAACTCAAAAATTTTTGTGCGGGGCGATCGCTCGCTATCCTACGGAAAAATCATGGAAGTTATGGGTTGCATCAGCGGTTCCGGATTTAAAAAAGTCGTTTTGGTGACTGAATTGCCTAAAAAACAGGGGCAGAATGCTTCGAAGCGACCATGATTCCATTGCGAAGCGGTATATTGTAGGCTCCATAACACTGCATGCGCTTGTGTTCGTCTGCAGTTCCGTCACGTTTTTTCAGCCACAAAAAAGTGATCTCCTGCTAATGGACGTCGAGCTTGCGGGGGAAGGCGAATTAAGGGATACATTGAATCGACGCCCCGAAGAATCTCCTCCTTCAGAAGAAATCCCACCGGAGCAAGAGCCTCCGGAACCTGCAGAGGCAAAACCAGAGGAACCGAAAGAGCCGGCGCAGGAAAACGCGGAACCGGAAGAAAAAGTCGAAGAGCCTGGCGCCGAAGAGGAAATTCCTCCAGTTCAGGAGGATGATGCGGGTAAAAAAGCAGAAAATCCTAAGGAGGAGCCGGTTCCACAGATCAACGAAGAACCCACAATTGAAGAAAAAAAACCTTCGGTGAAGAGGCGAGATAAAAAAGCCATGCTGGAGATCATAAAAAAGGCAGAAAAGCAAATAGCGAAGGCCAAAGCCAGGAAAAAGCTTCTGGAAATCGTGCATGATACCTCCAAGAAAAAGAGAGACGAGGACTTCGACAAAATGCTCAACAAAAGCATTAAAGACATGAGAAAGAACGCGGGTAACGGCAAGAGAGGCAATGGACGCGGCGGAACAGGTTCCGGAGTCGGTCTGAGCGAAGGAGATTATGAGATGATCAGCTCCCAGATATATCCGCATTGGGCAGTGCCATCCGGAGTTCGGGACGCGGAAAATATAATCATTGAAATACGAGTACAAATAAGGGACAATGGCCAGGTAGTTCCATCCAGCATAAAAATTCTGGATGAGAGGCGTTATGCGACGGATTATGTCTTCAGGGCGGCTGCGGATAGCGCCAGAAGAGCGATATTGGAAGCTAGTCCGCTGAAAATACCGCGAGACAAGGTGGATTTATTTAGGGATTTTATTTTGCGTTTCAATCTTAAAGAGGCACTGGGAGGATAAAGATGTTCGATTTTATGAAAAAAGCAGGTTTTTTTGTTCTATTGGTAAAAATTTCATCGGCAATTGCCTTCGCCGATGATTCGGTGGTGGTCAACGTAAATAAGGGCGTGATGAAGCCGATCCCCGTGGCGCTGAACGTATTTGATCCGGCGGATGCCGTTAAAGATAAATTTCTGCAAGTCGTAAAAAGCGACCTTCAGGGGACTTCCTTGTTTAGAGTAATTGAGGAACCGGCGTTTATGCAGGATCTGAGGGGAGTCAATGACAAGCCAACATTTCAAGCCTGGAATACAATCAAAGCCGAATATTTGATGAACGCAGAAGTTACGGCAAATCTCAAGAAAATATCCATCAAACTGGTTCTTTATGACGTTTTATCCGAAGCAAAAGTTGGAACAATGTCAATTTCCGGGGATAAAGCGGATTGGCGCAAGATGGCGCACATGGTGGCCAACAATATCTATGAGCGCATCATTGGAGAAAAAGGATATTTCGACACAAAAATCTTGTACGTAGCTCTGCAAAAGCGTTCTTTGGGAAGGAAGACTCACCGCCTGGCCATCATGGATCAGGACGGCTACGACCACAAATTTCTGACCAATGGAAGTAATATAGTCCTGACGCCGCGTTTCTCTCCGGATGGCAAAGAATTCTCCTTCTTCTCCTACCGAGAAAAAATAGTGAATGGTCGCAGAATTCCTGTGTCCGCAAGCGTATACAGGTATAATTTTGCCACGGGGAAAACAGAACTCATTGCGCAATTCAGGGGCATGACGTATGCTCCCAGATATTCGCCCAGCGGCAAGTTGCTTGTGTTTAGTCTCTCGCATCGTGGATCGTCGTCGATTTACACTCTCGATTTGATCACAAGAAACGTTGCGCGGCTGACAAAAGGTCGTTGCATCGATACGTCGCCGTGCTACTCGCCAGACGGTAAGCAGATAGTGTTCAATTCGGACAGAGGCGGAACGCCGCAGCTCTACGTGATGGATTCAGACGGCTCTAACATAAAGAGATTGTCCTTTTCCAGTGGAAGATACGCCACTCCGGTGTGGTCTCCCAGGGGAGATTGGATCGCGTTTACGAAATTTGGCGCCGGAGGCTTTTTTATCGGTGTAATACGTCCAGACGGCAGCGGAGAAAGAATGCTGGCTTCAGGGCATCTTGTGGAAGGGCCAACCTGGGCTCCCAACGGACGCGTCGTTATGTACTCGCATCAGGATTATTCTCGAAAGGAGAAAATCTACAGCGTCGACATAACCGGCTACAACAAGCGCGAGGTTTTAACTCCCGGCAACGCCATGGATCCGGAATGGTCAATGAAAAACGCTTCGCAGTATTAGCCTATGGACGCCGCTTGGCATAAATTTACGATTTTTTAACTTTCTAAGACCTAATCTGAATCCGGCAGTCAGGGTTGATTGGGGTTGGTTAATTCACTGGAAACCGCTAAAGAATCGCTGAGACATGTGTGGCTCATTTCGGCGGATTCTATATTTAAAAGCGAGCTAAAGGGCTTCGAGAAATACGCAAAAATCTCCGGCATGGAACTTTTCATGTCTAGGATTTCCCTATTTGACGGAGAAAAAACTTCCGATAGCGCCGTTTCGGCTAAAAATACGAAAATATATATGCTATCCGGCGTGCATTCTGCGATTATTCAGGGTCGCATGGCCAAAAAAGTCGTAATTCCCAAAATTTCCATGAAAAAACTGGCGTCTCTATCCGGAAGTTTGGAAGTTATTGAAGAAAAAGAGTTTTCAAAATGCATAATTCACTCTTTTAGCCAAATATTTTCGCCAGACAGGGAAGAGATTGCGTTTACGTTTAGTTGTTCGTCATTTTCCGATTCCTATACGGAGATCAAAAAAGACGGAGTCAAAGGAGGAAACGCCGCCGTTAAAATTGATTTTGCCGCCTGGAAAATCGAAGATTCATAATTGGGAAATATATCATGAGCAACGCCATCCCTCTATTTGAAAAATTGACCGACGAGGCCCCGGAAACGCCGTTTGAAAAAACTCCGCGGCGATTTCCGACTTTAGAGGAGGTGCAAAATTCAGTTCGTGAAGATCTAGCACGCCTACTAAACACGAGAATCGCGATTTTATGGAAAAATCAGAAGGATTTAACTCCATTTTCCTACGGAGTAAATATCACGGCCCCAACATCGGCGGAAAATGTTTTTGAAATACAGGAATTGGAAAATAGCATCGATAAAACAATCAAGTTATTCGAGCCGCGACTTAGAGACGTAAAGTCCAAAATCGTGGGGTTTGGAAACGATCCGCGCTCTCTGTTCGTGAATATCGAGGCGACAGTAGAATTTGAAAATCAAAGAACTCCGCTGTCATTTCCGATGGTGATAGATTCATAACATGATTAAAAACGATATAGACATTTTATCAGAATATTATCAATGCGAGCTCTCCTATTTGAGAACGGTCGGCAGTGATTTCGCCGCGCGATTTCCCAAGATCGCCAGAAGATTGGATCTGTCCCACAACGAATCATCAGACCCTCATGTGGAACGAATGATAGAAAGTTTCGCCTTTTTGACCGGAAAATTGCAAAAACAAATAGACGATCAGTTTCCAGAAATTGCCAGCGTTATGCTGGAGGCATTGTATGAGCCGTTGGTGCTTACAACTCCATCCTGCGTTATGGTAAATTTCGACGTTGATCAGCCAAAAGCCGCGAAGGCAGCCGGATTCACGGTTCCAAGAAACACCCTACTTCAAGCGGTTAGCCATTCCGGAGAAACATGCTCGTTCAGAACTGCGCATGATCTACCGCTATGGCCCGCTGAAATTAGGTCTGCGTCCATTATTCAAAGGGAATCCCTGCCCGGCTACTACGCCAGGTCCACATACTATCTAAAAATAGGAATAAATTACGGCCAGAACGCTCAGCAGTTGCCCGGAAAATTACGCTTCTACATACGTGCCAACGCTCTTCTGCGCGGGAAGATTTTCTCGGCGATTTTTTCGACGGAAGAAAGCGTTTTATTCCAAAAGGACAAGCATTTTGAATTTATGCCGACAATTTCTCCCGTCGGCCTAGAGGATAATGAATCGTTACTCCCCTACCCTCCCACCGTTCACAAAGGTTTTAGATTTTTGCAGGAGTATTTTTCATTTCCGGATAAATTTTATGGTTTTGACGTGGAATTGCCGCAGAACAGAGATCTTGCGGGAGACAATTTTCTTTATATCCCCATGAGTTATGACGTCTCCATGCCCGTAACGCCGGATAATTTCTCCCTGTCATCAGTTCCGGCCATAAATATATTTCCCAAGGTAACGGAACCGTTACATTTGGATCATAAACAGGTGGAATACTGTCTAATACCAGACTATCGCCGCTATTCCAGTCATGAAATATATAGAATCGAAAAAATGGTGGCGGCAAATCCCAAGGACAACGCCGAAATACATATTCCGGAGTTCTTCTCCTGCAATCACTATGCGACAAACGAACTGAACATTTTTTGGAAATCCAGAAGAAAAAACACATACATGAAGGACGCTCTAGGTGAAGATACATACGTCTCCTTCATTGATATGAATTTTAATCCGCAAAATCCAGCCGACATGGTATTTTACGCCTACACTTTGTGCACCAACAGATACATGGCCGAGCAAATTCCAGTCCACGGCGCACTGCAGATGGAATTGTCGGCGCCCATAAAGAGAATCTACTGCCTAGACAGGCCCACGGTTCAGAAGCCATCCCTAAAAAGTGGCGAAATACTTTGGAAATTGATTTCCGCGCTTTCGTTGAATTCAATTTCTTTTGATAAAAATGGCGTCAACAAAATTCGTGAAGTACTGGAAGTGTTCGCCGATGCATCCAGATCAGTTCTGGGAAGAGAAGTTGATTCCATCGTATCCATCGACAGCTTCATCACAACAAAGCGCATTGCCGACCAAACTTGGAGAGGATTCGTGCAGGGCTCCGAGATAGAAATTACCTTCGATGATACAATTTCAAATTTAGGCCTGCCGCTGAGCCTTGTCTTGGCGAAATTTTTGTCCTCCTACGCGGCCATAAACACCTTCACCGACGTGTCCGTAAAAAATACCTCTAGGAATGGAGTTTTGAAAAAATGGGGAACGCAATTCGGAATCAAAAATTACCTCTGATTCAGTATTTGCATAAATATCCGCAGCGATTTTCCCTTGAAATGGCCGCGCATATACTGGAGCACGGAGCATCGACGTCCTTCGGCAAGGAAACGAATCTCTACGACTCTCCCTTTCGAACACGCAGCATTAACTCGTTCCATCTTCGACGAACGGAAATAGAAAAAATTTCAGAAATAGACGGCGTAAAAACCATACATGTTGAAAGATTGTCTTTATCGGGCCTAAACGCACCGCTGCCGACACCATACGGCGAGCTGATTCTTCGCAGCAATCAGGAAAAAAACTTCGCCATGTCCGAGTTCATCAATACATTTAACATGAGACTGTTGGGGATTTCATATCAAATTAGCCGTCGCAGGTATTTGCCTCTCCAGAGGCACGATGGCGCGAATTGTATGTTGACGCGCGCCTTCGCAGCTTTTGCCGGAGAGCCGACATTAACCATGGATAGGAGAATAGCCAGGTTTTCCTATTTATTCTGGACAAAAGAAAAAAGCGCCGCTGGGCTAAAAGCTATTATTGAAGCATCTCTGGGATTTTCGGCGCAAATAAAAGAATTTAGAACTTTCTGGGCCCGTCGCCGGGAAACATATCTCCTCGGAAACATGACGTTGGGAAAAACCTCCGAGCTCGGGCAGAGAGTCTCCATATCATCCTTCGGAATAGAAATAGACTTGACCCATGAAGATTACAGCAGAATTTTTCAGTTGCTTTGCGACGAAAACCATCTGAAAAAGCTGAGATTTCTGGTGAGGAAGTATCTGGGAGAATTCTTTTATTGCCTGCTAAAGTTGACTCCCCAGAGCGTTCCTCCTCTAAAAATTGAAACCATAGACAGAAAAACCGCTATTCTTGGAAAAACTTCCTGGCTGCCCGCTAAAAAGCTGGATTCTGCCGTGATGATTTTGTAACTCCAGTTAAATTATCGCCATCTCCTTTAGGGAAGAGACAGAGTTTTTCCCAATAATGAGATGGTCTAGCAGCTCTATCTCCAGCTGTTTGGCAATATCTTTCAGCCTTCTGGTGATGATAATATCTTGCCTGGACGGCTTGGGGTCTCCACTTGGATGATTGTGCACCATGATGATGCCGCTGGCTCCGTATTCCAGTGCCTTTTGCATTATTTCTCGCGGATATATGGAAGTGTGATTAATTGTTCCAACCTGCAAAATATCCTCGGAAATAAGCCGATTCTTGTTGTTCAGAAACATCAATCGCAGCTGCTCTTTTTGAACAACTCCCAGGACATTTTTATAATAATCGACCACCTGAGCGCTGGAGGCTATAATGGTGGACTCCGAAACCCGCTCCAGCAGCATTCTGGAAAAAATTTCTCGCAGCAAAAGAAGCAGGCAAACCGTAGTCCTGCCAATCCCTTCAATTTTGCAGATCTCGGATTCGCCCGCGAAAATAATCTTTCTAAACGTTCCAAAGCGATTCCACAGAACCTTAGCCAATTTTTTTGTGTCCTTTCTGGGAAAAATATGGAAAAGCAACATCTCAATTAGCTCATAGTTGCGCACACTGTCCGGGTGATCCAGAAATTTGTCCCGCAATCGGCGTCTATGCCCTATAAAATGAGCCTTTTCTTTACTTTTATCTGGAGATTTCATAGGGTGGCTTGTTCAATCCTATTGGAGAGAAAGTAAAAACTTCATGGCCGGTTGCCGTCACGCCGACGGTATGCTCAAATTGCGCCGATAGAGAATGATCGCTGGTAACGGCCGTCCATCCGTCTGCCAAAAGCTTCGTCTGGTATCCGCCGGCATTCACCATGGGTTCAATGGTAAAAACGTGTCCAGGCTCCAGCAGCATGCCAGTTCCAGGATTGCCAAAATGTAGAACGGCCGGGTCATCGTGAAAGACTCTTCCGATTCCATGGCCACAGTAATCCCTCACAACCGAGAATTTTTTTCCTTCAACATAGCTCTGGATGGCGTGACCGATATCTCCCAGGTATATGCCAGGCTTCACCATGTCGATGGCCAGCATCATGGCGTTGTAGGTGACATCCATCAGCTCAAGAGCCGCCGGAGAAGCCTTTCCCACCACATACATCCTGCTGGTATCGCCGTACCAACCATCCAAAATGACTGTAACATCAATATTTAAAATATCGCCGTTGCGAATTTTTTGCTCCGATGGGATCCCGTGGCATACAACATGATTCAAGGAAATACAGGTAGATTTTGGATAGCCGTTATAGCCGTTCGTCGCCGGTATGGCGTCGTGCTTCAGAATCTCTTCGTGACACAATTGATCGAGTTCCAGCGTGGTCACGCCCTTTTTCACAAACGGAGTAACGTAATCCAGAATGTGTGCAGCAAGCTTTCCAGCGTTTCGAAGACCTATGAAATCTTTTTCCGAATAAATCCTACATTTCTGATGCATAACAGCCACTTCCCAATAGTCGCACAAAATATACTACGATAGCGCTTCCGGCGCAGGCTTGCGGATGATAATTCTCTTCACACGCCGTGGATCAGCCTCCGCTATTTCCAACTCTATTCCGGATGGATGAACCAGAGTCTCGCCACGGGTCGGCATTCTGCCTGCCAACAGCATGGCGAGGCCACCCAACGTCTCCACATCAGGTTCTTCATCTTCTTTCTGCACTAACGGTTTCAATAATTCCATATGCAATAAATTTTCACATTCGCTAACCAACATTTTCGCATCCGCCAGAAACGAACCGTCCTGCTTGGCTATTATTTGCGGGAAAATATTGTGGTGGCTTTGTTGAATTTCTCCCACGATTTCCGAGACGACGTCCTGCAGGGTCACCAGCCCATCGACTCCGCCAAATTCATCCACCACCAGAACCATATGATTGGCAGAGCCTCTAATTTCGACCAATAATTCCAGCAACTGTATGCTGGGAACCACGTAAATCACGTCCCGCAGCAGCGATCTTATATCAAAAGACTCGGGATTGTTCGTGTAGGGCAGGAAATCCCGAACTTTAACTATGCCGACCACGTCGTCCAGCGTGTTTTTATAAATGGGAATCTGGGAAAAACTATTTTGGGAAAAAATCTTAACGAACTCATCCAAGGTGGTATCTACCTTTGCGGCGACTATGTCGGCCCGAGGTACCATAATGTCCTTAGCGGTAAGATCCTTTAGCCCCAAGACGTTAGAAACCAGAGCAAGTTCGCTGGCGTCGTCAGTTGTCGCGTTCCTGTTGGTCTCCGGATCCGATTCTATGAGGTTTTCCAACCTGTCTATGAGTGGAACATCCTGTTTCTTTTTAAACAATCTTGGCAGACAATTGCGAAACTTAGAAATCATATAACCTCTATTCACTGATATGGATTAGAAACATTCAATTTCCCGAGGATGGCAACTTCCAGCGACTCCATTTTTTTTGCAGCAGTCGCTTCGGCATGAGTATGCCCCAATAGATGCAATAGACTGTGCACTATTAGATGCTTCAGGTGATTTTCCACGGTTTTGTTTTGATCCAAAGACTCTCGCTTGATTGTCTCGTAGGCTAGAGCGACGCTTCCCAGAATGTACGCAGGCCCCTCTTCTTCTCCCGAATAATCATCGAGATCCTCCGACGTCAAATTCGTTGGAAACGACAGTACATTCGTTGGCTTGTCAATTCCGCGATAGGTCTTATTCAAGAGACGAACTTCATCGTCGTTTGTAAACAGAAAGCATATTTCGATTGCGCTATTCAGTCGATGCGGTTCGATGATGGAGAAAGCCGCCTCCACGCTATCTTCCGTGACTGCCTTAACGTTTACTTCGTTCCAGGGATCGCTTTCTACGGATATCTCCAGATTCATCGGACTACTTTACCGATTAGACTATGGGACAATATTCCCGTGACTTCCACTCTAGCCATATCCCCAATGGATATGCCGCTATCGCACACGGTTACGGCCTGAGCATACTCGCTGCGTCCCGTTATTTGATTTTTATGTCTGCCTTTTTTCGTGAACAAGACCTTCACCTGCTTCCCCACAAAACCTCGATTAAATGCATTCTGCTGTTCATTTAGAAGATCCTGCAGAATTCTGAGTCTTTTGGCTTTTAGGGCCTCCGGAACCTGATCCTTCATCGTCGCCGCCGCCGTGCCCGGTCGCGGACTGTATCTAAACGAGTAGGCTTGGGAAAACATCACTTTTTCGATCAATTCGATGGTCTGCTGAAAATCTTCCTCGGTTTCTCCCGGGAAACCAACAATAAAATCAGACGAAAACGCCATGTCGGGGCGGTGTTTTCTCAGCGTTTGGACGCACTTCAGGTACTCTTCCACGGTATATTTGCGATTCATCCTCTCCAATACTCTATTCGATCCGGACTGAATAGGCAAATGCAAAGAAGGCGCCAAAACGCCGATTTTTTCGTGCGCCTCCGCAATTCCTTCGTCCACATAACGAGGATGAGAAGTAACGTACCTCAGTCGCTCCAGTCCTTTCAGCTGCGCCAATTCAGCGAGCAGCCGAGCGAGACTCCACCTTTCGCCATCCGGCCCCTCTCCGGCATACGCGTTTACATTTTGGCCCAGCAGCGTGATTTCCTTCACACCAAGAAGCATTAATCGCTCGGCCTCTTGAATTATTTCCGCAGCGCTGCGTGAAAATTCTCTTCCTCGAGCATAAGGCACCACACAGTAGGTACAGAAATTGTTGCATCCCTCCTGTATCGTTATAAATTCTGCAATATTTCTGTGAAAAAATTGTCCGGACAAATGCTTGAATTTGTCTTTCGCATTGAGAGTAGTGGAAGACAGCTTCCCGGAAGCACGTTTTTCCAGCGATTCAGCGACCTTGGCGGCAATCTGCTGAATATCCTGCGGGCCGAGCACTATGTTCACCCATGGAGCGCGTCTAAGCACATCTTTAGCTTGAAATTGAGCTACGCAGCCGGTGACCGCTATCAAAAACTTTTCCGATGATCTATTCATCAACACTCGAACTCGCCCCAAATCGGAAAACAGTTTTTCGCTGGCTTTTTCGCGTATACAGCAGGTATTGAAGATAATCAAACGAGCATTTTCCACCGAATTCGCTCTTCGGTGACCGGCTTCCAGCAGAATATCCTCCATCCTTTGGGAATCGTAGGAATTCATCTGGCATCCGTAGCTCTTTATGATGAAGCGCATGAAAGCATATTACTTGTTTTTCTGAGAATCCTCAGCAAAACGCTCCAATCCCTGCGTCGTAAGATGATGCTGGAAGCATTGTTTCAAAATTTGCGGAGGCATGGTTACGGCGGATGCCCCGACGAGCGCCGACTGAATGACATGCTGCAGATTTCTTACAGAAGCCGCCAAGACCTTTGTTTCACAGCCTTGCACATCAAAAATCTCCACGATCTCCTCCACCAGAAGCACTCCATCATGCCCATTGTCGTCCAATCTACCCATGAATGGCGAAACGTAGGTCGCGCCGCATTTGGCAGCCAGCAAGGCTTGGGCCGAGGAAAAGCACAGCGTCAAATTCGTTGGTATCCCCTTAACGGACAGGGTTTTACATGCCCTCAGGCCATCCAATGTACAGGGCAATTTAACGCAGACATTATCGCTAATTTTTGAGATTCTTTGGCCTTCCTTGACCATATCCTCGTACTTTTCAGAAATTACCTCCACGCTGACGGGCCCGGAAATTACTTTGCAAATTTCTTTAATTAGCGAGCTGTGCTCGGACGGCTTATGCTTCGACATGGTGCTCGGGTTGGTGGTAACGCCGTCAAGAAAATCCTTATATTTAACGATCTCGTCCAGTTCCGCTGTATCTAAAAAAAATTCCATTGCACCTCCGCAAATACGGGCGAAGCATACATCAAATTTTGGTTTACTACCATCATTAACTAACATTTAACCACAATTATGCGAAAATTGCGTGCGGGTTGGAAATAGCCACAGTACGCGGAGAATTATGTGTTGATAAGTTCGCCAAAACGGCTACTGGGCCGGCTGAGAAGAAACAAAAAAGGCGCCACCATCATAGAGTACATTCTCATCGTCACTCTAATATGCGTCGCTTGCACGGCGGCTTTTAGAAATGTTGGAGGAGGATATCAAAAAATATACAACAATTTAGCGAATCATCTATAGTCTCCAACAGCGTCAACGTATGCCACAACAGAACGGAGCGGGTGATGGGAATCGGACCCACGTCATCGGCTTGGAAGGCCGAAGCTTTACCATTAAGCTACACCCGCCTTCGGCGAGTAAATCTATTAATTTTGTAGCATTTTTGCAAGAGCATTGCGAACACACGCAGTGAATTTATACATCCGACATTATTTACTACACAAAATTTACTTTTTGAGATAGTATACCGTCATCTTAATTGTGATGGTGATTTATGAAAGAAATCAAAAACATATACGTTATAAAGATAACGCTGAGAGATTCGGAACCGGAAATATGGCGCAGGGTTGAAGTTCCGTATGATTTTACGTTCCGTGGGTTACATCAAGTGATACAGCTAGTCATGCCCTGGAGCGAGTCTCATTTGCACAGTTTTGCGGTGAAAGCGAAACATGGCGCCGAGACTCTAATTTCAACGCCTTATCCCGAAGACGATTGGGAATCTGAGGATGAAAATAAAGTGCTGCTGCACCAATATTTGCCGGATGCGAAGCACGTAATATATGAATATGATTTTGGAGACAGCTGGGAACATGAAATAAAATTGGAAAAAATTATTGAAAGCGAAGACAAAGTATCCTATCCACGCTGCACAGGAGGAGAGATGGCTTGTCCACCTGAAGATTGCGGCGGCCTGTATGGGTATTATGGCATGCTGGAAACCGTAAATGGTCCCGATTGTGAAGAGAAGAAAGAAGTGCTTGACTGGCTTGGCAAAAGGTTCGATCCTAAAAAATTCGACAGTCAGAAGATAAAATTCCCCAAAGCTCTGCTTTGCACATATGCTAAGAAATGAGAGAATCAACTTAGCCTGGGTTCCGGAAATATTCCTGTCCACCCGCCACAATTACTCCAGCAGCACGCTTCTTGGCGACCTAAGGGCCGGTTTGCTGGTTGCCGTTGTGGCTTTCCCTCTGTTTATGACCTTTGCCATAGCGTCCGGCGTGGCTCCCGCTACTGGCATAATAACCAGCATCGTCGCCGGAACTTTGGTCTGTCTGTGCGGAGGCGCTAGGTTTCAGATAGTGGGCCCCACCGGAGCCTTTGCCATGATTGTCTTTGACATCATAAAAAATCATGGTTTCGAGGGAATGACCTGTGCATTAATAATGGCGGGAATTATGATGATTCTGTTTGGAATGGCAGGCATAGGCGATATAATTCACTACATTCCCTATCCCATAACCGCCGGTTTTACCGCTGGCATAGGTTTGTCGATCATCGTATCGCAGCTCGGAGCTTTCTTGGGGCTGCATTTAGAGCGAGCGTCCACGGGTTTTGTGGATAGAATCTCATGCTATTTCAGCAGTCTCGATTCCGTGAATTTTTATGCCTTTGGCCTGGCGGCAGTCTGCCTAATATTCCTGGAAACGGCGCAAAAATACAAACCACGCCTGCCGCGTTACTTCATTGTCCTCGTTTTTGGAAGTTTGTACGCCTTCATATGTAAAGACAGCGGGATGGAAACCATAGGCAGCAGGTTTGGATGCGTTATTCCTCAACTTCAGGCGCCGTCAATCCCTGATTCCTTTTTTTCCCTGGATCGCCTGGAAAAATTGTTTCCGGCAGCGTTTGCCATAGCATTTTTGGGCAGTTTGGAAAGTCTGTTGGGAGCGGTAATTGCCGATAATTTATCCGGAGAAAAGCACAGATCAAATATGGAGCTAATAGGGCAAGGAATAGCCAACCTAGGAGCGGCTTTTTTCGGCGGCATTCCGGCAACATGCGCTCTGGGAACGACTTCTCTAAATGTAAAAGTGGGCGCTAAAACTCCCATCGCCGGCCTGTTCAACGTGGTATTTCAAATATTATTTATTTTGTGTCTGAGGCATTTTATGGATACAATCCCTCTGTCGTGCTTGGCGGCAATGCTGATCTCCACCGCCTGGAACATGGCGTCCTTCAAAAAGAACAAATATATACTGACGGCGCCAAAGAGCGATAGCTTCGTTTTCGTCGCCACCATACTCATAACGTTATTCGTAAACATCGTCATCGCCGTGGAAATAGGCTTTGCGCTTTCGGCTTTCTTGTTCATCAAAAGATCCATTGAAACCACCACGATGGAAATATTTCCCCGCATAATCGCCGGCGCGAATTGCCACGGAGAGGAATGCGAATGCGTCAAAGTTCACGGTCATTTGTTTTTCGGAGCCGCTCCAATTCTCCATAACGCGCTAATGTCGCTGCCAAAAATACACTCCACCGTTTACATAGACATGCAGGACGTGCCATTCATTGACGTTACCGGAGCAAAGATTCTAAAGGAGTTTGTGGCTGAAATGAAAAGTAGAAAAATAAGCGTTATCATCGGCGGTCTGAACAAAAGAACCATAAAAGCGCTCGGCAAAATGGACTCCAGCCGTGAACTTGACGGCTGTCTATCGGAAGACAGAATTTAAGAAAAATTTCTATCCTTAATGGCGAATCTCTTTCCGTTTTCGCATTTTTTTAACATATGTCCAGTATACTATGATATTATGGTTAAATTTTTTAAAGCCTGGAAGCGGTCGCGGCGTAAAATTCTACAAAAAGTAAAGGGAGGAGTTCTTGTGGAGTTCTCCTTTTCGGTGCCGCTGTTGATAATGGTGATGTTTTTTGCCCTTGATGTTCCGCTCGCCTACAGAATATCATCGAAACTTCAAAAAACGTCTGAACTATACGCGCAGATGCTGTTGAATATCATCGAAAAGAAGCCGTCCCGAAAGTTAACGAGCGATGATCTAAAAAATATTTCCAAAGCGGTGGGGCTGACTTTCACGGGAGTTAATGGCAGCGGGGCAAAGCCAAACAATCAGTATCCGTTTTTCCTATCTACCCACATAACATGCATAAAATGCGATCAAACCACCGGCACTTTCGTAATAAAATGGAATATGCACATACAAAATGATTTGAAAACTGGAAATGTAACGTCTACGCCCAACGACTATACCTACTCCATCAATATTTCCAGCAAGGATATAACTTCGTTCAATGGCAGTCTCAAAAATTTTAGAACGTACCTGGGTGAATTGAAATTATTGATCGAGACCGTCGCTTGGCACGACGGGCTCGGCCGTGGATTCAATCAAAAATTCTATCTGCTGTCGATTCCCGGGAAGACCAAAAATCAGAACGATAATGTCCAAGACGGAAAAAACAGCAGAATTCTTGGCGACAGGTATGCGGTCGTGACTCCCAGCGAATCCGTAGATCTAGAATCTTTGCCCATATAGTTACCGCGGGATTACATCATCCTCCGATAGCTTATGGCTTCGGTGACGTGTCCTTTCTCGATGGCGTCGAATTTGGCGAGATCGGCCAGCGTTCGGGCCAGTTTTATGACTCGATAGTAGCCGCGGGCCGAAATTTTTACCAGGTCGATGCACCTGTAGAGGACTTCTTTGGCTTCGTCGGTCAGATAATGCTCCAGTTCGTGGCCATCGACCTCGGAATTCGTGCCTAGCCGGCGACTTTTATAGCGCTCCAGCTGAATTTCTCTCGCCGCCATGACGCGCGCCCTAATAGCTCCCGATTTTTCTATGCTTTCCTGCGGTTGCGTGAAATCGGAGATTTTAACGTCCGGCACATCGACGAATATGTCGATTCTATCCAGCAGTGGTCCGGAAATTTTCCTCAGGTAATCCTTTCCGCACTTGGGAGCCAGATTGCACTCCTTCTCCGGATTGCCCAGATACCCGCAGCGACAAGGATTCATGGCGGCAACCAACTGAATTCTGGCCGGATAGGTCACGTGGCTGTTGGCTCGCGCTATGGTGATATTGCCGGTTTCCAGTGGCTGGCGCAGAGATTCCAGAGCCGCTCGGGAAAATTCCGGAAGCTCGTCCAGAAATAGCACTCCGCGGTGCGCCAAAGAAATTTCCCCGGGCTTGGCGTTCGCGCCGCCGCCCACCAGCGCCACCAGAGAGGCCGAGTGATGCGGCGATCGGTACGGTCTCTCGGTGATAAGCCCCACGTCGGACGTCATGCCGGCGAGACTGTGGATCATGGTGACTTCCAGCGCCTCCTCCGGCGTGATCGGCGGCATAATGCTGGGAATCCTCGCCGCCAGAATGGATTTCCCCACGCCCGGAGGCCCCAGCATCAGGACGTTGTGATTGCCGGCGGCGGCTATTTCCATCGCTCTTTTGGCCGTCATCTGTCCCTTTATGTCGCTGAAGCAGCCCACATTCGACGGTTTTATGGTGTGTTCCGAAGCCTTAGCCACGATTCGCGGAAGAATTTGCTCGCCCTTGAAATGATTGATCAAGGAAAGAAGGCTGGACGGCGCCAATATGTGATTTTCTCCGGCCCAAACGGCTTCCTGCGCCTGTTCTTCCGGACATATCAGAATTTTATTCTGGGATTTGGCCCAAATGGCCGTCGGCAGAACTCCCGGAACTTTGGCGAGGGAACCGTTGAGGGCGAGCTCTCCGACAGCCACCACGCTGTCCACATCCTCCTGCTGAATAACGCCCATGGCGGTCAGAAGCGCCAGAGCGATGGGCAGATCGTAGTGGCTCCCCTCCTTTTGCACGTCCGCCGGCGCGAGGTTCACCGTGATTCTCTTCGACGGCAGAGCGATTCCCATGGAATAGAGGCAGGCGCGGATTCTTTCCCGCGATTCCGCCACAGTTTTATCCGGCAAACCCACAATGGTAAAAGCCGGCAACCCGTTCAGCATCTGGATCTGCACGTCGATTTCTATGGTGTTAATTCCCAGAAACGAAACCGTCTTTATGTTGGCATTCACCGTTGGACGCCGTCCTTTTCCCCATCTGTTTCTGCGTTTTCTTTCCTGTTTATCTTGATGTAGGACACCACCTTTTCCACTCCGGAGGTGGTTCGCGCGTGATTAAGCGCCACGTCGCGCTCGAAGAGCGTCTGGGCGGTTCCGCACACGTAAACAACGCCTCGCACGGTGGTAATGTCATAATTCATGGAGTGGACGTTGCCGTCGAACGAGAAGGCGGACTTAATGCGGGAAGTTATGCCGGTATCGATGGCAAAATCGGACACGTTCGGCATATCCTGCACCCTAGTTTCGTCATAGGCGTTCCCGCAGCCCTCGATGTTCCTTATTATCTGCATCGCCTTCTCTCGCTGAGCGTCGTCTTTCATATATCCTATTACGACGACGATGCCATGCTTGATCGCCAGCTCGACCCTGTCGAAAATATCCTTATCGCTGACGAATAGAGCGTTGTTTATTTTTGCTTGCAGCTCAGTATCGGAAATACTGCCGGAAACCCCCTCCTGATTGCGGACGGCGGTGCTTCCCACGACGGCGGTTCCCCCCAAAATCCAGGTGAAAGGGTCGCAGGAGGCGCATAGCAGCGCCGGAAATAGTATCCACAGCTTGGCTAAATTCATCTTTACTCCGAGAATGCAAAAATAACGGACGAATTGTAGCATTTTTGCCCACCCAGCGCCAGCCGATGGATTCTGCGGCCCTAGGTTCTGGTGATGACGCTAGATTTGCGTAGTTTTTGAGGCGACGAGGATTCCTGAGCAACTCCAAACAGACCCGAAACTGATCCGTTTTTCCCCACGACGATCGTTAAGCGTAGACGCGTCAGGCAACCTGTCGCTTTTTATTCAGGGCAAAAGCGAGAGGGAGGGTTAGCTCCCGTCCCAAGGGCTTGAAGCCCACCCCCGTTCTCGTTATCAAGACCTTTCTGGTTCAAGCTGACTTCAGGTTGAACTGGTCTAAAAAGACTGCTCTATTTGCCTTATTTGATGGGCTTCTTTCTCTTTAGGCCCACGCTCGGCAAACTTTTTACAAACAGGCCATCACCACTTTCTAGGAGTTTCAGCTCGTTGCTCGGCAATGCATTCAAACCGAATCCAGTTCCGTGAGTTTGCATGAAATTGATTAGCTGGCTTACCTCGAACGGTTTTTCTTTCCCGGACTCCCCAAGGCGTTGCAGTATGCTTGTAACGGTGGAATCGAAACCTTTTCCCTGGGTGGCAAGCATGTTAGCGCCAGCCCGAGCCCTGAACAGCAGTTCGTCGAACGCAATATTGGCCAGCCCACTTGGTAACTTTGCCAACCCCACCAGCGTTTGCTGTATGGGCTGCAGCATTCCCGCCACCTTTTCGTCTGTCGCTTCGGTGTTCATGCAGTATCTTAGCGCCGCGAACAACTTGTCAACCGTCCCTGGCGTCACGTACAGGGCACTACCTTTGGTGCTGAACGATGTTCCCAGGAGTGTGCTAATCGACCCCACCACGGATTGGCAGTGAGTGACCACGTCGAGCAGAGGGCCTGATCCTATCATGTTAATTGCGTCATTTATTTTCCCTTTCTCTACCAGCGGTTTGATGTATATTTCCCACCTATCTAGCTCATATCCGTATATCGCTTTGATCAGACCTGACCCGTACATTGACAGCGCCATCCTTCCACTGTCTCCTTTTCCCAGTCTCGCGAGTCCGAATATCGCTTTATTCCACAACGAGCTACCTCTGGTGAAGCCAGCATCCAGGAGCAGTCGCTCGTTTCCGTCCTTTACGACACTTTCATTTCTTGTTTCCTTAACCACGATAGATTCTTGGTTTTTCATGAAGAGCTGGAGTAGTTCTTTGCTTTCTTGGTAGTCTTGCTCCTGCGTACGCTTCTTTAGCTCAAATGGCGCTTTGATTACTACCTTTTTCTCATCGTAGGCCGGTTCTACCAACCAATCTTCGTCCAATTTAATCAATGCGACTGCTTCCGTAGGCTCCACTCCCGATTCACTCACGTTGGCGATGAGTTTAGCTGCGGTTATCTCATTCTTTGCGATATCCCGCGAATACAAGAAAGCTGCGCGTATGAGGCTCATAGCCTTTCCCGGGTCTCTTGCTTGGAACATTATCCCGATCATCGACAATATGTATTCGGACATACCCTTTTGGTAGCTCGGAGGTAAAGTTTTGTACCTGTCGTTCATAGACAGCAGCGTTTTTGCCGCCGCGCTCGCTTCTTCATTACCGTCTTCTTTTTTTTTCAGAGCTCCTATCAAGCTTGCGTACGCGACTATTAACTCTTTAGTCATTTGATTCAAGCTCTGTACTGTCATGGTCACAAACCCCGCGAGTCGCAGCATAGATTCTGTTATGCAGTTCTCGGCGTTCATAATGTTGGCCGAGAGGAGATTCTGTTTCAGATACTCCATCTCTTCTTTTACGCCTGGCGTGTCCGCTAACAGTTTCTGGTATGTCGCTATCGCTGCCCCCGATCCAGAGAAACCCTCAGTAGCAGCGACGTCCGGCAGGGGTACGAACCCGGCCAGTAGGCTATTATGATCCACTTTCACTACCTGCGTCTGCGGTTCTGTGGAGCCCACAACCCCATCGTCCTTTCCGTATTCCAGCCGCAGCATCGCTTCCGCTTCGTTCCATTGGGGCAGTAGCGTCGCTATTAGCCCCAGTGTTCCAAGATATTTAAATTTACTCATTTTCTAACCTCCTATTATGTTAAGTAAATAATAAACAATTCCCTCTTCTTCTCTACTTTTACCACCTTTTTTTCCACTTTACTACGTCTCCACTCTCGCCCACCGCGCTTCCGCGCCTCCAGTGGACTTCTCCCAGTCATCGGTTGTCACGCATCATCATCATCATCATCAATTGTTAGTGCATTCTTCAACTCAGCCACGCTCGTCACTTTGCTCAACTTTTCGCACAAAATCACTTTATTTTGCCCGCAGAACTGCGTATCGTCTCTAACACTGTCAACCAGCGAGCATCTCTTGTCTTGATGATCACCTGATCGGAACGTTTCATCGGATCCCGGAATTATATTCCCCCCTTGTTTGAAGTAGTCATAATTTCGTAGCGCTCTGCTGGCTAGACGCAGCAGTGCAAACCCATCGACAATCTCCTGCCACTCTCCGTCTCCCGGATCTGCAAGATTCCCATCTGCCTCTCTTTCCACCAGGAACACCAGGTTGTTTCGGATCCTACTCACTAGCACGTTTATCGTCTCGCTCTGAGTATCGGCATTTTTCGTTGTATCTCCTCCTACGCTGTCGCCCAGGGTGGACAGCAGTTGTCCAGCGTCTTTCAGCGATTTCGCCATATCGTTACCATCAGCTGCTGGCGCGTCTCTTCTGTTCTCGGCCACGACCTTGTCTGCAAGGCGCCGCACTGGGTCACTGTAAAGTTGGACGACCACTGCCGCGTCCGCGTCGACCGGCACGACCGGCACGACCGGCGCTTCCGGGGCCAGCGCTTCGCCGCCATCACGCACTTCCCCAAATGCCGTTATCGCCTCATCTAGCAACTTTTTTTTGCCCCTGGCAGCGTTCATAGCGGCAGTATATGCTGCATCGAGATTATTCAAATCGGTGTAGAGATCTGCAGTAGGAGCATCCACTACACCGGCCGCAACCGCAGCGGCTAGTTGCTTTGCAAGCCCTTCACCTTCCTCCCTCACATTGTATGTGACCGAGGTCGCCACTAAATCTC
>JAITRM010000012.1 GCA_031288395.1 Holosporaceae bacterium
GTGGATTCTCAAGGATGTATGTAACGCGCTGGAAATTAGTAACAGTGGAAATGTAGCTGCTCGCTTGGATGATGATGAAAAAGCTGATGTCCATATTATGGATACCAGCTCCAATGGTATTACCCAAATGCGTTCTGTAACTGTAATTAATGAGAGTGCGCTTTACAAAACAATTATGCTTTCACGCAAACTCGAATCCAAAAAGTTTCAACGCTGGGTAACTCACGAAGTACTTCCCTCAATTCGTCGACACGGAGCTTATCTCACCGTCGATAAGGCAAGGGAACTTATGAATGATCCGGATGCCTGGATCAGCCTTATTTCTGCTCTAAAAAAAGAAAAAATCAAAAATGAGTGTCTGCAAGCTCAGATTGAAGAAGACAGACCCAAGGTTACATTCGCAAATGCTGTCACTGCATCCGATAAAAGCACAATCACCGTCGGAGAACTGGCAAAAATACTCAAGAGCAACGAAATTGACATAGGCCAAAACCGTTTATACGAAAAATTGCGCAGAGAAGGCTTCATAATTAGAAACGGATTATCAAGACATAACGCTCCGACGCAGGAAGCCATGAATCGCGGATTGTTTGCGTTTAACAAAATCGCCTACGCTGAAGATGATGGGTCTGTCGTATTTTCATACGCTCCAAGAGTTACTGCTAAAGGCCAACGATATTTTGTGAATTATTTTTTGTCCCAAAAAGGGGGCGAAGATGCAACAAATCAATGATCTTCTGGACGCAAAGCTTTTGGAGCAGCATAAAAGCCAAGAGAAGAGGGATTATCTGGGTGCGTCCATGCTGGGAGACGAATGCACAAGAAAAATCCAATTGCAGTATATGAAGCACGAGGTCGACGTTTCTGCGCAGACACTGAGGACTTTTGCCATTGGCCATTGTCTCGAGGATTTAATTGCCGATTGGATGATTTTAGCCGGATTTGATCTGCGCACCAGAAACGAAAACGGCGAGCAATTTGGATTTTCGATTGCCGAAGGAAAGCTGAAAGGTCATGTGGATGGCGTTATCTACGGTGGTCCGGATTTTTTGAAATACCCATGTCTGCTTGAAATAAAAACCATGAACAACAAGAGCTGGACAGATACCGCAAAACGCGGAGTTCTCGTAACGAAACCTCTGTATTTTGCGCAAGTTCAGCTTTATATGGCCTACCTCGGTTTAGATGAGAATCCATGTTTATTCACCGCTCTGAACAAAGATACATCCGAGCTCTATCACGAGCTGATTCCCTTTGACGCAGAAGCTGCTCAGCGATATTCCGATCGCGCCGTACAGATAATCAAGGCCACCGAGAATAACGAACTTTTGCCCTGCGTCTCCAACGACTTAAACTTCTACAAATGCAAAATGTGCGCATATAGGCAAGTTTGCCTGAAGCAGAGAGGGATCCGTGAGTAACGTACTCTACGATAAGCTTCAAAGCCTTGGTATCCCGCCGCCTCTGGAAGAAGTAACGGAGTCAAAGGTTACACGCTGGGGACACAATAAACGCTACTGGGCTGTGAAATTCACCGGAGGCTACGCTATCGGAGACTGGACTTCCGGCATTAAGGATTATGCCTTCAAGGATGGCTACGATTATCAAAAATGCAAGCGTCAGATAGCGGAAGCCCAGCGAAAATTAACCAAAAAAAGAAACGACGACAACTCCGAAGCTGCCGCGAATGCTATGAAAATATGGGACGCAGCCGCCCCCTGTGAAACGCATCCATATCTTCAAACCAAAAAAATAAAGGCGCATGGACTCAGAATCGATCGCCAAACGCTGCTGATACCTCTGCATGACGAACACGGCAACCTCACGTCATTGCAGAAAATCTGGCCAAATCCTCAAGTTCAGGGAAAATTCATCAAAGGCTTCCTCAAGGGCAGCAAAATACAGGGCTGCTGCTTCACCATCGGACAGATACAAGACAAGGTCGTGATCTGCGAAGGTTATGCCACGGGCGCAACAATACACGAAATCACAGGATTTCCCGTCGTCATCGCATTCTCCAGCAACAATCTGGTGAATATTACCCACCGTGTGGTTAAAAATCACCCGCAAGCCGGAATAATCATAGCCGCCGACAACGACAGATTCAAACCAGGGAATCCAGGACTAACTAAGGCAAAAGAGGCGGCCGCAGCCGTGAAAGCCCGTCTCATCGTACCGGAATTCACGAGCGACGACGGCGAGCCCACGGATTTCAATGACTTGTACCTGAGTGAAGGTGCGGAAAAAGTCAGAACCGCATTTTCTCTTGAAACCAAAGAAAAAAAAGAGACTGCGCCGGACAATTCGGAAAATGATTCCGGAATCACCGACGAATATTTGCCGGAGGGTTTTCGATTGACGGAAAACGCTCTCTTTTTCATAAAAAAGAACGAACCGATCTACCTCTGTGCCTACCTGCGAGTCATCAGCAAAACCGTTAACATCGATACCAACGAGAGCGGCAAGTTACTTGAGTTCAAAACAATTCACGGTGAAATCAAGAAAATCTGCATGCGCAGCAAGGATCTGTTCGCCGGTCACACCCAGACCATTTTGAAAGACCTTGCGGGAGCGGGGTTGCACATCAATCTCGAGGCTCCGACGCGAAAAATACTCGTCTACCTTAACAATTATTCGCCAGCCAGATCCATCAAAACGACGCGCAAAAGCGGCTGGTGTGCCAACGGATTTCTGACGGAAAACGGCATCATAACCATCGAAGAACGAGATGAAGACATTCTACTGGACACGGCCTACGGCTCAACCTGCGTAGCTGTCAGCGGTTCCAGAGACGACTGGAGAGAGAACATCGGCAGGTTGTGTTGCGGCAATTCGAGACTCATTCTTGCGGCTTCGACGGCATTTACGGCTCCGCTGCTACATCTGCTGGATCGTCCGAATTTCGGCATTCAGCTGGTAGGCAAAAGTTCTGCCGGTAAGACAACCGCTTTATACGTGGCTGCCTCCGTCTACGGTCCCCGCGGCTACGTGAAGTCCTGGCGCGCCACCGACAACGGACTCGAAACCGTGGCCTTCAACCACAACGACATGCTGCTGATCCTGGATGAAATTGGCGAAATGAGTCCGCAGAAAATCGGAGCCACCGTCTACATGCTGGCCAACGGAGTCGGGAAAACCCGCGCCAACACATCCGGGGACGCAAAGCAGCCGAAAACCTGGAGAATCGCGTTGCTGTCAGCTGGGGAAATCGATCTCAATACGCACATGGCTTCCGTTGGATCCGCTGCCATGGCCGGTCAGAACATTCGTCTGCTGCCGGTGCCCGCTGTTCCAAAGGATATGAGCGGACTCATCGAAAATACCCACGGATTCAACACGCCGTCCGCCATGGTTAAGCATCTTATCACCGCCACCCAACGCTGCTACGGAGCCCCTCTGCCCGAATACATCCAGCTTCTAATGCGAAACCAAGAAAAAATAATAGACGATTTCAACGCTGGTCTTGAGGAGAAAAAAGCTGAGGTGATACCGCCGCACGCTGATGGCCAGGATAATCGCGTCTTCGATTTTTTCTTCACCGTCGGATTCACTGGAGAACTAGCCACTCAATACGGCCTCACCGGCTGGCGCGCAGGCGAAGCATCAGATACAGCCATCGCCATTTTTCAGAACTGGGTCGCCGCCAAGGGAGGCTTCGGAAACCAGGAAGAAAAAATGCTGCTTTATAAGCTGAGATGCTTCTTCCAGAAATACCAGTACAGCCGATTCCTGCCCATAAATGCGTATGACGAAACAGACGAAAAAACAATAAACGAAACAATTGGATATCGCAAAAACACCGATAAAGGCATGATTTTCTACGCCTATCCGGAACGATTCAAAGAGGCTCTGGAAAAGGAAATCGGCCGAGACGTTCGAGAAACGCTAAAGATAGCCGACGATCTCGGAATGCTGGAAAGAACTGATAATAGACACTTTACAAAGATGGTGCGCATCAAGAACAAAACAATCCGCATGATGGTTTTTAATCATAACGTATTGGCAGACGAGGGATAAAAAAATGCAGAGCCCATCCATAATTTTTAATCAAAATAATATGAAAAGCATCTTGAAAGTCTCAGAAAAATATGCCATCCTATCGGAAGTACGAAGTACAATAATAAGTTATAATATATATAGCTTTTTTCCTTCTTGGTTAAACTACGGTAACCAAAAAAGAAGAAAAAAACGATATATACATCTCATTTCTCCAAAAAAGCGGCTACAGCGGTTACACGATTGTTTTACAACGACTTTATACGGCTACAAAGGCGGCCACAAAAGCGGCAACAGCTATAGCATAAATCCAAAACACATCCCAAAACTTACACGCGTATACATTCCGCCCTAATACAGGCGTTTGCTCCTGAGGCGAAAAATATAGAATCGATGATTGTTTAAAATTTAAAAAAATGAAAGGAAATAAAAATGAATAATCTAGATCGGGAATTAAAATCACTTGGCGAGATATACTGGGCCTACGACTTCCTGAAAAATGTCGAAAAGCGCAGCACCAAAGATTCTGATTTTATTAGGATTGAAAAAGCTCTGCGGGAGAATCTTGAAGCGTTAAACGATAAACGCATTTTTCACAGTGATTACCTGGAAAAATCAGTCCTCCCTTACATTCGCCACAGATGGGGGATTTAAAGATGACTGAAATTATTTCTAATTTAAGCTTGGAAAGGAAATAAGATGCCCTACATCAGCATGCAAAACATTAGCCTTGCGATCGCGCGAATCGGAACACGCATAGACTCAGCAATACGCGAACATAGTATCGAAATGAACGAAGACGATGCGCTAAAAGAAGCTCTTGACGACCTCAAACACCTCGCCAACGTACTTTACGATGCCATCGAAGACGAATCACTTAATGAAAGGAAATGATAAAATGACTGATATTTCAGAGAAAAACAGCCGAAACTGGGGACAAAACGGGGACAACTTCGACAAACTGAAAGAAAAATGGCCTTCTCCATTCGTGTCTCGTGATCGAATAGGAGAGTTTACAGATGGACTCCTAAAGCAAAGCAGCATGAATACGCTTGATGCACGAGGAACAGGCATACAAAGGCGGTACCGCATTGGCAACAGAGTATTTTATGAAACGGACAGCGTAATTGATTGGATGAGAGCAAGAGCAAAAGTAGGAGGCGATAATGGATGCGTTCGATAAGATAAAAGAAAAATGTAAAAAAGAATACGTTTCAAGAAAGGAACTTTGGAATCTGACAGGAGGAATCATTCATCCGAGGAATGCTGCCAAGTTCGATAATAAGGGAATCGGGATTCCGAATTCCGTCATGATATGTCATAAAAGGATGTATCCGATAGACAGTGTCATAGAATGGCTACGAACTAACTCGAGATTAATATGCAAAAGATAGCATATCTCAGCACACCATGGAACCGGATTGCGAAAATCAATCCGGGTTTCGTTTGCGAACGCAGCAAACAAAAAATCATCAAAGCAAAATTAAAAATGGGGGCAGAATGGGGGCAAATTTTGAGATTTTATCTTTACGGGGGCAGCCTGTGCTGCCATTCCACCCTGAAATTTCAGATGGTGTCCCCAGCGGGATTCGAACCCGCGTTGCCGCCGTGAGAGGGCGGCGTCCTGGACCACTAGACGAAGGGGACGAGGTGTGGAAGATACGGCGTTTAGTTAATAAAATCAAGCCCCAGTGCCGCCAGATAAGCCTCCAAAGCTTAATCTTTTTTTGACGATGTTTGGTTGTCCTTAAGGATGTCATAGCATACATCAATAATGTCATTAACAAGCTTACCGCCTGTGTTCTCAGATCCTGTTGCACCGAGTATAGCCTCATTTATTTTCTTATACGATCCGAGGAGATCTGTGGCGTCTTTCGCATCGACTTTGCCATCTGCATTCAAATCAAAGCAGTTTCCAAAGAGGAAACAGCCTGTTTTCTTAGATTTACTCTTCTCCACTTCATCTTGATACAGCGAGAGAAAAGTCAGAATTTGAGAGACTTTTTCACTGTACTCTTTCAGCATATTTGCGGAAGCATCCGATTCTCTGAGTTTGGCTCCTATCTGCAAAAAAAATTGCATAAATTCTTCCACTGTTGGCTTTTGTAGCTTTTGCCTAAGCAATTCATTGGTCAGAAAGCTCGGAGACAAGGTTTGCGACGAAGATTTAGAGCTAGAGGACTCGCCCTCGAACGCGAGTACATTTTGCTCCATCGCGGACGCGTCGGCAAACAAAAGCGCTCCCATTGCCAATAAAGATATTTTTTTCATTTTACTTTCCTTTCTGTTAATAATTCCATTATGACAAATAAAAGTTAATTTTTCGTTAATTTTGTATATTTTTTTTGCGTGTCGCGAAAAAATTGGCGCAATTGATAGGACTTTTATACAAATTCATGTATTTAAATTCATTGGAATGCGCTAAAGTTACGGAATTAACCATCGCGAAATGGGTGTTTTTCGTGCTTTTGAGGTTTATTCGGGAGATTTGTCATGAAAAAGTTCTTCAGGGCCGCCGTTGTGGCGGCAGCGTCGTGGCTGTTGCTTGCCAGTTGCGAGAAGAAAGAGGATTTGCCGCTGGTGGCCATCGCCAACCTCGGCCCGCTCAAAGATCTGGAAATTTCCATTCAGGGAATCAAGGATGAGCTGGCCGACAATGGGTTCATCGATGGGAAAACCATTCGGATAAAGTACGTGGACGTGGCCTTCGACCAGTCGCTTATTCCTCAGGCCATCGAGAGCCTTCGGAACCAGAATCCCAAAATCATGGTGGCGGCGACCACTCCGGTGGCGCAGTTAGCGAAAAAGAAGGTTCTGGATATTCCGCTGGTTTTTCACTCGATTACGGACCCGGTGGCGGCGGGATTGCTAAAAAAGGCGGATCAGCCCAGCGGAAACGTCACCGGCGCCTCGGACGCCCAAAATGTCGAGGGACTGCTGAAGTTCATAAAATCCTCTCTTCCGGAGGCAAAAACCATCGGTATGCTCTGCCTAACCTCCGACAGCAACGACGCCACCATGATGGAGATGGTTCGCGCCGCCGCGCCGTCCTTCGGGCTGACAGTTTTCGCGATTCCGGTGGAGCAGCCCCGGGACATTCCGGTGCGAATGCAGAAATTCATGGGCAAAGTTGACTTGATATACGTCGGACTTAGCAACGCAATCCTCGCTGCCTTGCCAACGATATCGGCCGAAGCCAAAAGAATGGACATTCCAGTGTTTGGCGCAGACAACGTCACCGTATTGGACGGTTTGACGACGGCGAGTTTCGGAGTCAATTCCGAATCCATCGGAAGAAATACCGGAAAATTGGTGACGAAGCTGCTGAAAGGCGCCTCCGTGAAGGATCTGGCGCCAATCTATCCGAAACCGGAGGATCACATATGCGCGGTGAACAAAAAAATGGCGAAAAAGTTCGGGATCAGGATCCCGAAGGGCGCAATCATCGCGGAATGAAAAAATATTTTGTGAAAAACTTGACAATTGACGATGGTGCACATATACTGCTGGGCAATGTACGGAGATTAGGTAGCTTTGATGCTTGAAGCGGTTGGGAATTCTGGAGAAGGTCGCGGTGAGGATGTGAAAAACATCCGGTCGCTCGCTTTCGCTCAAATTCCTGAGTCTCTGTATTCATATTGCTATTGCTACTGGCTTTCGGGCCAGTTTTCATTTTTCCACCTCCATTAATTTTTTTGTGCGTCTGAGAAAATAGGTCGGTTCGGTCGAACGCCTTGTTTTCGATGACTTCGATTGTTGCTCTAGAAGTATGAATACGGAGATTTATTATGAAGAAGTTCTTTTTGGCGGCGGCGGCCGTAGCGATGGTGTCAGCCGTGGCGTTTTTTGGTGTAAAGAAAAGAGATGATTTGCCGGTGGTGGCCATCGCCAACTACGGTCCCCTCAAGGATTTGGAAATTTCCATCCAGGGCATCAAGGACGAGCTTGCGTCCAGCGGCTTCATCGAAAACAAAACCGTCAGAATCGAAATCGCCGACATAGCCTTCGACCATGCCCTGATACCGCAGGTCGTATCCAACCTGAAAAATCGCAACCCGAGGGTCATGGTGGTGGTATCAACGCCCATCGCCCAGTTCGCCAAGGGAAAAATCTGCGATATTCCTTTGGTTTTTCACGCAATTACGGATCCGGTAGCTGCCGGACTGCTGAAAGACAGGAGCCGCGCCGAGGCGAACATCACCGGCAGTTCGGATATGCAGAATCTGGCGGTGCTGCTGGAGTTCGTGAAAACGGTTCTTCCAAAGGCGAAAACTGTCGGCCTGCTGTGCCTCACATCCGACAGCAACGACGCGACGTTGCTGAAAATGATGGAAAAAGCGGCGCCTTCCTTTGGATTGTCGGTGATGGCGATTCCAGTAGATCAAGTGCGGGATATCCCGGTTCGCATGCAAAAATTTCGCGGCAATGTGGATTTCGTCTACGTCGGGGCAAGCGGACTGCATGCGGCAATGCCGACCATCGCGTCCGAAGCTTCCAAAATGAAAGTTCCGGTTTTTGATTCGGAAGATCAGTCGGTGCGGGACGGTCTGGCGCTGGCTAGCTTCGGCGTGAGCTACGAATCCGTCGGCAAAAATGCCGGAAAACTGGTGGCAAAGTTGCTGAAAGGCGCTCTCATAAAGGATCTGGCGCCGATTTTCCCGAAAATAGAGGACCACAAATGCTACATAAACAAAAAGTTGGCGAAAAAGTTCGGGATCAGGATCCCGAAGGGCGCAATCATCGTGGAGTGAATTAAAATGTTACAAATAAACAACGTTACGAAATCCTTTAGCGGAATTTTCGAACCCGTTTTGAAGGAAATAAATCTATCGCTGGCGGAAGGGGCCTTTTGCACCGTCATCGGCGCCAATGGATCGGGAAAATCAACCCTGATGAAGATTATCAGCGGAGAGCATTTTGCCGACTCGGGCGAGATCAGGAAAAACGGCGACGTGGCGCAGGTGGTGCAGGATGTCAACAGAGGGACGATCCCCTCCATGACCATGCTGGAGAACATCGCCCTGAGCAGCACCAAAACTCCGCGCTTTTCCTTCTATAAACGCTGCAAAAACGACGTTATGAGCAAGATAAAATCTCTAAACATCGGCCTGGAGAAGTTCATCGACCAGCCGCTGAGCGTATTGTCCGGCGGTCAGCGGCAAACCATCGCGACTCTGATGGCGCTGAATTCCGGCGGGAAGATTCTGCTGCTGGACGAGCATACGTCGGCCCTGGATCCGAAAATGCAGTTGTTGCTGATGGAATATACGGCAAAATCAGCCCGAGAGCTGGGGCTCACGACCCTCATGATCACCCATAACATGGAGGACGCGGTGAAATACGGCGATCGCCTGATCATGATGCACAAGGGCCGCATTGTGGCCGATATGAAAGGACGCGAAAAATCCCAACTGAGGATACAATCTCTGCTGGAAATGTTCCATAAATTTGAGGATCAAAGTTTGCTGCGCGATGGAGGTGAAAATGTCCGTTGATCTTATCATGAACGGCCTGCAACAGGGCCTGGTGTTGGCCATCATAGCCTACGGCATCATGATTCCGTTCCGATTTCTGGATTTCGCGGATCTGACCGCCGACGGAGCCTATCCGCTGGGCGGCGCCATCTGCGCCGTCTGCATGTCCGGCGGAGTTCATCCGGCCGTCGCGATTCCCTACAGCATGATCTGCGCCGGCGCCATGGGGGTCTGCACGGCCCTTATTCACCTGAAGTTGCGCGTCAACTCCATGCTGGCGGGCATCATTCTGAGCACCATGGCCTACAGCGTGAATCTGCGCATCATGGGCAAGCCGAACATCGCCCTGTTCGACTGCGATGGATTGTTCGGCGCGAATATCGTCGACAATATGCTGATAATTTGCGCGCTTCTGGCCTGCTGTGTAGTCCCGTTCGCCATATTTCTACGCACAGATTTCGGATTGAGATTCCGAGCCGTCGGGTTGAACCAAAGCCTGGCTAAACAACGAGGAATTAGCATCGATAGGTACACCATTTTCGGATTATTCATCGCCTGCGCCATATTCGGATTGGCGGGAAGCCTCATTGTTCAACTGCAGAGCTACATGGACGTGGGTATCGGCGTAGGCATCCTGATCCACGGACTTGCCAGCCTGATGATCGGCGAAGCTTTCATCGGCAATTTCACCCTGAATCGGCAGCTATTGGCGCCGCTGCTGGGCGCTCTCGTATATCAGCAGGTGCAGGGGGTCGCCCTATCTCTTGGCCTTGCCCCTTCGGACCTGAAGTTTTTCACCGGGAGCATCGTGCTGTTGGTGATTGCTCTAAAAAGAACGGAGGTAAAAATGCCTGGATAATGAAAAAAAGTAGACCTTATTATTAAAATGTGTTTAAAATGTTAGAAGTGGGGATTGAAAGATGAAAAAATTAATGTTCCTGGTACTGCTTTCTTCGGCAGCGCTCTGCAACGAGACAGAGATCGCCAGTGAAGTGCTAAATAGGGCTGACGAAGAAAAACTGTTGAACGAGATGGTTGCCGATGAGCTGAAGGAGTTGGGCATAGACTGTCCTTTCAGTTTCCGCGGCACGTTCAATTTCACCGCGCTTTCGATGCACCAGAAGCTGAAAGACGGCGGCGATAATCCGGTATCTGCGCTGGAAAGCGACGTTTTTCTGAAGTACTGCGACAAACACGATCAATGCAATTTCGGCGTTGAAATTGGCGCGAAGGTCAACTCCGGAGTGATGAAGCAGGGAAGTCCCATTCTGAGGGTGGCCTACGTGTTCGTGGGATCAGAGGCAATCGGTACGATGAAGGTGGGATTCACTTCAACGGTGGCGGACTCCATGGCCACGAATGGAGGCAGCGTGCTGGTCGGTTATGGCGGCGCCGCCAGCCGGAATCTCTCGATATTCTACAATGAATCGGCGGGATCCTTTGTGGACATGGGCTTCCCATTCGACGACAACAAAGCGGCAAAAATAGCGCTCACGTCTGCGAAATTCTCGGGATTTTCGGCAGGTATATCGTTCACGCCGGACAGCAGGAGCGCGAATCCGTTTAAGACGCTGCACCCGAAGCCGCATAATCCGGAAATCAGCGAGGAAAAAGCCAATTTCACTGGAATGCGTACCGCCTATTCCAAAAACATCGTCACCGGCGGCGTCGCCTACGAATTCGGCGATCCGCAGGAATTCAATGGAGCTTTATCACTGTGCGGCTGGGTTGGAAAGGGAAAAACCAGCGTGATCGGCGTGGACGTGGAGAATATCGGAGCCTATAGCGTCGGCGCGATCGTCGGCTATAAGGATTTTAAACTGGCGTTTGGCTACTGCGACAACAGAAAATCGCTGAGATCCAAGAAATACGCCACCGCCGGTATGGAATCTTTCGACGAAGACCGAGAGTACACTTTTGCGGATCCTGAGGTGGGGTTGAAACCGGGAGCCGACACTGGAAAAATGTATTCGGTGGGAGTCAGCTACGCCGTAAACAGCAAATTTACGGTCTCCAGCGGCTATTTTAAATCTGTGGTGAAGTTTTCAGACAACGAAAAATCCACCGCCGACGTGCTCACGGCAGCCGGAGAATATGCTCTCCACAAAAGCGCTAGCGTATATGCGGAGTACGACATGATAAGAAGCGACGCCTGCGCGCGAGCTCAGGCCTACCACAAAGCCTGCGATCTGTCCACAGCCGGCAAAAACAGAGCAAATGCATTTATGGTGGGAGTCAAAGTCAACATATAACAGATTTATGTTGAAGGACGCCGTCATAGCTGCTATAAGTGCGCCATAAGTGGAGATTTTGCGGAATGAAGACTTTTTCCATGAGAAGCGAGCAGATCCAAAAGAATTGGGTTATGATCGATGCGAAAGACCTGGTGCTGGGAAGATTGTCCACCATTGTGGCCAGTCGGCTTCGGGGAAAGCACAAGCCGGAGTTTACTCCTCACATGGATTGCGGCGATTACGTGGTGGTTATCAATGCCGATAAAATTCATGTCACCGGCAATAAGCGGAAAGACCACGTTTTCTATTGGCATACGGGATATCCGGGAGGCATAAAGCAAAGAACTCTGGAGGAGCGCCTGCGGGGGAAGTTTCCCGAGAGAGTTATCCAGAAGGCCGTCGAGCGCATGCTTCCCGGCGGGCCGCTCGGTCGTCAAATGCTCAGGAATCTGAAGATTTATAAGGGAGAGGACCATCCCCACGCCGCACAGCAGCCAAAGGTTCTGGATGTTGCCTCCATGAATTCCAAGAATTTGAAAAGGAGTTGAGATGGAATCGGAATCTAATCTGAATGGCGCAGAAGCTAAAAAGTCTTCCATTGATCCTCTGGGCAGAACCTACGGCACGGGGCGCCGCAAAGAGTCCGCCGCTCGGGTGTGGTTAAAGCCGGGCAACGGAGATATCCTGGTTAACGGCCGCAAAATGCCGAATTATTTCCCGCGGTCGGTTTTGCAAGCATTGATTCTTCAGCCTTTTTCTCTGGTAAATCGCGTTGGGCGCTACGATGTGTTCTGTACCGTCAGCGGCGGCGGATTATCCGGCCAAGCCGGCGCGGTTCGCCACGGAATCAGCCGGGCGTTGGCCTATTACGAGCCGGAGCTACGTTCATCCCTAAAATCCGCCGGTATGCTCACCAGAGATAGGCGCAGCGTGGAAAGAAAAAAGTATGGCCTCATGAAGGCGAGGCGCAGCTTCCAGTTCTCCAAGAGGTAATTTTGTTTTATAATCAATGATCAGTGTAAAATTACCGCTCATATCGTCCACCCTGACCATAATGACCAACGCTGTTATCAAGGCTTCTCGCGGATTGCTGAGGGATTTTAGCGAGCTGGAGAATCTTCAAGTCTCCATGAAAAGCAACAAAAATTTTGTCACCAACGCAGATTTGAAATCCGACAAGATATTAAAAGAAGAATTGCTTCACGCGCGGCCAACCTACTCTCTATTGTCGGAGGAGAGCCCGGAGATTGTGGGCGAAGATCCCTCCTGCAGGTGGATAATCGACCCGCTGGATGGCACCGTGAATTACATGCACGGCTTTCCGCACTGGGCCGTTTCCGTCGCGCTGGAAAAAGACGGCGAGATTGTGGCCGCGGCAACCTACGATCCAGTGAAAAACGAGATGTTTCAGGCGGAAAAAGGCGGCGGCGCGTTTCTGAACGACCGGAAAATCCGGGTCTCCGGAAAGCGCGACCTATCGGGATTGCTGATAACGTTCGGCACGCTTAACAATGACATCCTGCCTCGGGTCCTGACGCTGGCCCCCAGCATTCGCAAGACCGGATCCATGACGTTGAACATGGCCTACTTGGCCGCCGGAAGAACGGATATCATGTATTCGCCTCACAACCCGAACAAATGGGATATGGCCGCCGGAATATTGCTCATAAAAGAAGCCGGTGGAATTATAGCGGACAAAAACGGAAAGCAAACCAACGATCATCGAGAAATTTTTGTCATGACAAACGTAAACCTGCTGCCCCACGTGCTGAATTTTTAGAAAAAGCTGCTGTGGTGGACGCTATAGGAATCGAACCTATGACTTCTACCGTGTGAAGGTAGCGCTCTACCGCTGAGCTAAGCGTCCGAAGACTCCAGTATCACATTCTCGAATGAGAGAAGCTACACCTTTTCCGGAAATCAATCAACAGACTCTTGACATTTTCGCCTCGTGATGTAAAATCGCCCCCATTGATGGTTTAGCGCCGTCAAGCCAAGCGGGGCGCCCATTTGGGGTCTTGTCTGGTTGTTTTTGCAGATGCCCAATGGTGGGGTTTGCTGGTTATAATTTGCCTATGAAAGGAGATTATCATGGCTAAAGTCGTTGGTATCGATCTTGGTACTACAAATTCGTGCGTTGCCGTTATGGACGGCGGAAATCCGAGAGTAATAGAAAATGCAGAAGGCGTTAGGACTACGCCCTCGGTGGTCGCGTTTACGGAGAAGAGCGAGAAGTTGGTGGGACAGGCGGCGAAGCGTCAGGCCGTTACGAACTACAAAAACACCTTCTACGCCATAAAAAGGCTGATAGGCCGCAGGAAAGATGACGATTACCTAAATAAATATCATACCGCCTACGACGTCATCGCGTCGGACAACGGGGACGCTTGGGTAGATTCCAGAGGCACGAAGTACAGTCCGAGTCAAATAAGCGCTTTCATTCTGCAGAAAATGAAGGAATCGGCGGAAAGTTTTCTGGGGGAGAAGGTTACTGAAGCCGTTATAACGGTCCCGGCATACTTCAATGACGCTCAGAGACAGGCAACTCGCGATGCGGGAAAAATCGCCGGGCTCGAGGTTCTGCGCATCATAAACGAACCGACTGCGGCAGCGCTGGCCTACGGTCTGGATAAGAAAAAATCAGGGATGATAGCCGTCTACGACCTGGGAGGGGGGACCTTCGATGTCTCGATCCTCGAAATAGGAGACGGCGTGTTCGAAGTGAAAGCTACCAACGGTGATACGTTTCTGGGAGGCGAGGACTTCGATAAGAGGATCATAGATTTTCTAGCCGACGAGTTCAAAAAAGAGCATGGCATAGACCTGAGAAACGACAGCATGGCTTTGCAGCGGCTGAAAGAAGCTGCCGAAAAGGCGAAAATAGAGCTGTCCAGCGCCGTGGAAACGGAGATCAATCTCCCGTTTATTACGGCAGACGCTTCGGGCCCAAAGCATTTGACGATTAAGCTCACCAGGGCGAAGTTCGAATCCCTGGTGGAGGATATCATAAAAAGAACCATGGAGCCGTGTAAATCGGCCATGAAGGACGCAGGCGTAGGCGCGAGTCAGATCGACGAGGTCGTTTTGGTGGGCGGTATGACGCGCATGCCGAAGGTTGTCGAATATGTGAAGAATTTCTTCGGAAAAGAGCCGCACAAAGGAGTCAATCCGGATGAAGTTGTGGCCATCGGAGCTGCCATTCAAGGGGGAGTTCTCAAGGGGGATGTAAAGGACGTTCTTTTACTCGATGTAACTCCGCTTTCTCTCGGAATCGAGACCGTGGGAGGTGTTTTTACGCGCCTAATCGACAGAAATACCACGATTCCAACCAAAAAGAGCCAGGTGTTTTCCACCGCCGAAGATAACCAAAGCGGCGTTACGATAAGAGTTTTCCAGGGAGAGCGAGAAATTGCAGCCTATAATAAGCTGCTGGGTCAATTCGACCTGACGGGAATCCCGCCTGCTCCTCGCGGAATGCCTCAGATAGAGGTGGCATTTGACATCGACGCCAATGGCATCGTTCATGTTTCAGCCAAGGACAAGGCAACCAATCGGGAACAGGCCATCAGCATCAAGGCTTCCGGCGGACTGAGCGACGAGGAAATCGATCAAATGGTGAAGGATGCGGCTGCTCACGCCGAAGAGGACAAGAAGCAGAAGGACCTCATCCAGGAGAGAAATGCTGCTCAGGAGATGGTCAACGGGGCTAACAAAATGCTTGCGGAGCATGCCGATAAAATTGCAGACGAGCTGAAAACGGAGATTAAAGCAGCTGCAGACGACGTCCAGAAGACCCTCGAAAGCGAGAACCTAGAGGAGATAAAAGGCGCGTCTGAAAAATTGATGAACGCTATGGCTAAAGCTGGAGAAATCATTCATCGCGCGGCTCAGGAAGCCCCTCCTCAACAAACTGCGGCGAACACGCAGAGCGGCAACGACAATGTCGTGGACGCCGATTATAAGGTAAAAGAAGACGATAAATCCTAAAAGTTCGCGGGACGCGCTTCGGAAGAGCGCGTCCCCATTTTCGATGGGATCCCCACCATGAATTATTATGAAACGCTCGGCGTCGCGCAGTCGGCCAGCGACGATGAACTAAAGAAGGCCTACCGAAAGCTGGCGATGAAATATCATCCGGATAAAAACAAGGGTGACAAGGGCGCCGAGGTAAAATTCAAGGAAATAAACGAAGCCTATGAGACCCTAAAGGATCCACAAAAGAAAGCGGCCTATGACCGCTACGGGCACGACGCTTATAAAAATTCTAACGGCGGTGGATTCAGTCCCGGAGGTTTCTCTTCCGAAGAATTTAGTTTTGAATTCGGTTCTGGCTCTCCTTTTTCCGACATATTTGAGGGATTTTTCGGAAGTGCCAGAGACTCTACGCGCACTCACCGCACCGAAATGAGGGGAAGCGATCTTCGCTACGACACTGCCATTACGCTGGAGGAAGCTTTTCGCGGCAAAGACATTGAGTTGAAGTTAAGAACCCACGTAAAGTGCAGCGATTGCAAAGGACATGGTTCCGAGGGCGGAATTAAGCCGAAAGCTTGTCCTTCCTGTCGCGGTTCCGGAAAAACGCGCTTTTCCCAGGGATTTTTCATGGTGGAAAAGACATGCGCCTCCTGCAACGGCACCGGTCAAATCATCGAAAATTCCTGTAAAACGTGCCGCGGAGCCGGTAGGATCGGCAAATTGAGGACGCTGAACGTGACGGTTCCCGCCGGCATCGAAGATGGAGCCAGGATCAGGCTTTCCGGAGAAGGAGAAGCTGGATTGCGAGGAGGAGCTTCCGGAGATCTTTATATATTTGTTTCCGTGAAGCCACATCAGCTGTTTCGGCGAGAAGGAAATTTGATACACTGCGATATCCCCATATCATTTGCAACGGCAGCTCTCGGAGGAGAAGTGGACGTCCCAACAATCGAAGGGAAAAAAGCCGCCGTAAAAATTCCCGCCGGCACCCAATCCGGACAAGTTTTGAAATTGCGCGGGAGAGGCATGTCCATCGTGAGAAACTCACTGCGCGGAGACATGCTGGTGCACGCCATCGTCGAGACTCCCGTCAATCTCACGGAGAATCAGAAAAAATTACTGCGAGAATTCGCCAAAGAGCATAACACCCAGCCTAAAACCGATGGATTTTTTGCAAAAGTGAAAGAATTTTGGCAGGAACTGTGATTTTTATCGTCCTGGTAACGGTGGTGAAGTGGAGCAATCGAGATGAATGAAATTGTTTTAGAGTCCAAAGAAAAGTTTCAAAAGCTTCTGTTTGTTTTTCACGGATATGGTGCTGATGGCAATAATCTGTTGCCGGTGGGAGAGGAGTTTGCGCGAGCAATGCCGTCGGCAGAGGTTCGTGTCCCAGATGGCCTGGAAGCATGCGATGCAGGCTTTGGGTATCAGTGGTTCCCCTTAGTAGGAGATGATCTTGACGTCTGGGGAAAATCATTTGAGGAGTATTCCGGGCGCATAACCTCATACATAGAGTCTAGAATGCAGGAAAAGCAAGTTGGCTATGAAGATGTGATCTTTTCCGGATTCTCCCAGGGGGCAATCCTGTCTCTGGGCCTTGGTTTGAGATATGGAGCGCAGGCCATAGTTGCTTTTTCAGGAGGGCTGCCGGATTCTAAGCCGGCAATTGCCTCCAAACATACGAAGGTATTGTTGGCGCACGGCGTTCAGGACATGGTTCTGGACATCTCCGCTACGAGAGCAGCAGAAAGCGTGCTAAAAGCGGCCGGCGTTAATGTGCAAACCGCTGTCGACGCGAATGCCGGGCATGGAATAAGCGGCTACATGCTGAGTCGAGCAGTGGACTTTTTAAAATCCTTGTAATAATGTGAATGCGCGGTTGAGGGAAAATTGTTCATGTCCATAACAAAAGAAGATGTTGGAAAAATTTCTCGTTTGGCCTGTATCAAAATACCGGACGCAGAATTCGAGAATGTTTGTGATGGCCTAAATAATGTCCTTAATTTTGTGGAGCAGCTGGAGCAAGTGGATTGTTCCTCGGTCGACGATTCTGGAGAATGTGTTGTTGGTATGCGGGAAAGAAGCGACGTCGCCATTCCCTGCGATCCGGCCGTTATGGATAACGCGCCCCAGAAGGAATGCAATATGTTTGTTGTCCCCAAGGTTATCAGCTGAAATATCAATAGTATTTTATAATCAAAAAGAGAGCTTTCTATGGAAAAGGTTTACATGACTCCAGGTGGGTTCAAAGTCCTCGAGGACGAACTCAAAAATCTAAAACTCGTTGAGCGGCCGGCCATCGTAAACGCCATTGCGGAGGCAAGGGAAAAGGGTGATTTGTCGGAAAATGCTGAGTATAGCTACGCAAAGGAAAAACAGGGATTCATTGAGGGAAGAATCCGAGAGCTGGAGTCTAAATTGGCCAGAGCAGAAGTCATAGACATTACGAAACTTGACGGCGCCAACGTAAAGTTTGGAGCCACCGTTACTGTGTTTGACGAAGCGGCTGACGAGGAGATCTCCTACAAGATAGTCGGAGTGGACGAAGCGGATATCGGCAAAAAGCTGCTCCCCATCGATTCGCCATTGGCGCGAGCATTAATCGGAAAAAACGTAGGTGATGAAATAAAATTAGACACGCCGTCGGGCAAGAGAAAATACGAAATCGTCGAGGTGCTGTACGTTTAATTTTTGGAGGAAATATGTTTGATTTAACAGGAAAAATCGCTTTGGTTACCGGCGCTACGGGTGTTATCGGCGGAGCGATTGTCAGAACGCTTCACAAAATGGGAGCTACGCTGGCGGTTTCCGGCACTCGGCTGGACAATCTGGAGAATTTAGCGAATGAATTGAAGGAGCGGATTCATCTATTCTCCTGCAATTTGAGTTTATCTGCGGCGGTGGAGGAGTTGACGCCGAATGTCGAACGAGCGTGCGGCTCTGTCAATATCCTGGTCAACAATGCAGGTATAACTAGGGATAGCCTGCTGATGCGAATGCCAGATGAATCCTGGCAGGACGTGATGACCGTCGATTTGGAGGCTCCGTTTAGACTCATGCGCGCAGTTTCAAAAAATATGGTCAAGGAAAGATGGGGGCGCATCATAAACATCTCATCCATCGTAGGAGCTGTGGGAAACTCCGGGCAAGCAAACTACGCTGCAGCGAAGTCCGGTTTGTTCGGTCTGTCGAAGTCGGCAGCCGCTGAATTGGCCCCAAGAAATATTACCGTAAATTGCGTGGCTCCCGGATTCATCGAATCCCCCATGGTCGAGAAAATCCCTCCCGCTAGCCGAGAATACATGGAGAAGAGTATTCCCATGGCTAGAGTTGGCGAACCGGAAGAAGTTGCCGCCGCCGTCGGGTTTTTGGCCAGCGTGGAGGCCTCCTACATCACCGGACACGTGCTGCACGTCAACGGCGGCATGGCCATGCTTTAGTCCGGCGGTTGCGAAGTTTTATTTTTCATGAAAATAGAATCCCTCTGCAGCCCGCTTAAAATGCCGTTTTGTTACGGCGCGAAAGAAAGCGCCTGCGGATTGGCCGTCATGAAAACCTCTGATTTTTCCGCATTTTCATATGAAAAGTGGCTTTCGAAGCCTGAGCTGGAAAAATTTGACTCCCTCGGCTCTGAAAAAACAAAAATTCAATTTGCCTGCGGAAGAATAGCGTCCAAAATTGCCCTCGGTATTTTTGAAGACGCCGCTCCCTCCGACATCGATATAGCAAACGAAGAAAGCGGCCGGCCCGTTATTCACAGCTCCGATTATGGCGTGAGTATTTCTCATTCCGAAAAATGGATCGCTGCCCTTGTTTTCCAGAAGGAATTTGTCTTTGGCATCGACGTCGAACAAATGAGGGAAAATAGACGCAACGCGCTGAAATATGTGAACCGCAATCCGGAGCCGATTCCCGATGATCTCAAAAGCTTGACCGTGGCCTGGACCATGAAAGAAGCTCTGTCAAAGGCACTGCAGCTGGGATTCAATTTGCCATTTGAAGATCTTGCCATAGCCGATTTTTCGGTGAAAAACGACGTTTTCGAATGTGAATTTACAAAATACGGAGCGCTTCGCGGATGGGCGATACTTTATGAAAACATATCCCTAGCGATGGCCTACGAAAAAAGATGTCTGTGGAATTGCGACATTCACCAGATGCTATTTCCGACGCGCCCAGCGGCATAAAACTCCTGAAAAAATTTTTCCACTTCGCGAATGGGGATTCTTTTTTGCTCCATGGAGTCTCTTTCCCGTAGGGTGACGCTTTCCTCCGCGCCTTCAAATGTATCAAAATCCACCGTAATGCAGAGAGGCGTTCCAACCTCGTCGTGGCGACGATAGGCTTTCCCTACGTTCCCTATGTCCTCATATTTTACTCTTCCGAGCCTCAGACGGCTCAATTTTTTAGCTATTTCTTTGGATTTCTCCACGATACGCTCATTATTTTTAGCAAGCGGAACGACGGCGGCCTTGAACGGCGCGAGATGCGGCTTCAGTTTCAAAACGATGCGCTCGCTACCATTCTCCAAGATTTCTCTGTTAAAGCCGTCCGAAAGCACCGCCAAGACTCCGCGATCGAGGCCAGCCGACGGCTCAATGACATAGGGCACGAAAAAATTCTTGCCTTCGAGATTTTGCACCACGAGTTTTGCGTTGGAATCATGATTGGCGGAAACTTTCGCAAAAATATTCAGCTCGTCCTGATTTTTTGAGTGGGACCCGAGATCGAAGTCAGTTCGGTTGGCGACGCCCTCTAGCTCCTCGAACCCATGTGGAAATTCGTACAAAATATCGACGGTCGCCTTGGCGTAGTGGGCCAATTCTTCATGCGGCTGATGAAAAAGCTTCAACTTATCCGCCGCAAGCCCCTGCTCCTTCCACCACTCCAGACGATACTGGACCCATTTTTCGTGCCACTCCTCGTCGGTTCCCGGTTCCACGAAAAATTCCAGCTCCATCTGCTCAAATTCTCGCACTCTAAATATAAAATTTCTCGGAGTCACCTCATTTCTAAAGGATTTTCCCGTCTGCGCTATGCCAAATGGCAATTTTCGAGATGTGGAATCCAAGACGTTTTTGAAATTTATAAAAATTCCCTGCGCCGTTTCCGGACGCAAATATACGAAACTAGCGTCGTCCTCCAGCGGGCCGAAATTTGCCTTAAACATCAGATTAAACTGCCTCGGTTCCGTGAGATTTTTCGAGCCGCAATTGTCGCATTTTCCATCCAGTAGGTGGTCTCCGCGCATGCGACACTTGCAATCTCTGCAATCCACCATGGGATCGGAGAAAGTATCTTCATGGCCAGAATGCTTGAATATGAGCGGATGGCCGATCAAAGATGAATCGAGGCCTTCCACATCGTCCCGCTCATAAACCATGGACTTCCACCAGGCGTCTCTCAGATTATTCTTCAGCTCCACGCCCAGCGGACCATAGTCATACAGTCCCTGCAATCCGCCGTATATGTCTGCGCTTTGGAATATGAATCCTCTCCGTTTGCAGAGAGAAACTATGTCGTTCATGGATAGTTTACAATTTTTCTCGGGCATGGCGCTCACAATCGAGTTTATGAGCGTCCATAGTAACGGAGCCCGACGGCGTTAGCAATCCCATTCAGAGAGCGCCGCACGCGCGCGCGGCTTCTTGGGAATCCCATTCCACCGATCTCACATATTTCTGGAGTTTCAGGAAAGCGTTTCTTTCTATTTGCCGGACTCTTTCCGTCGACAAGCCAATTGTATCCGCAATTTCTTTCAAACTTTTGGTGGGGCTGTGAAGTCTATGGGAACACAAAATGTCATATTCCCTTTTGGACAAGGTATTGAGAGCGTCGTGCAGCACTTTTTTTCTATAGGCGTATTCCTGCTTCTCAAAAGTTGCCGATTCCGGGGAAGCGCTCGTATCCGCGAGAAAATCCTGCCAACTGCAGCCGCCCTCCTCAACTGGAGAATTTGCTGAAAAATCTTTGCGCGTAAGGCGAATATCAGAGGTTATCACATCTTCTTTGGTTACGTTCATCTTGTCGGCTATGACCTGGGCGTCCTTTTCCGATAGATTCTCCAACCCAAGCAAATGTTTCATTTTCCTCAGCCCGAAAAACAGTTTTCTGTTATTTTTTCCAGTGCCAAGCCTTACGATAGACCACGAATTGTATATGAAATCGCGAATTTTCGCCTTTATCCACCAGGCGGCGTAGGTTGAGAATCTGTATCCTATGCTGGGATCGAAGTGCTGCAGAGCATGCATGACGCCCACGTTGCCCTCGGCAATGAGATCGATCTTGGAGAGCCCGTAGCCGGCATATCCGCCGGCGATTTTCATAACCAAGCGCAGATGACTGGCGACGATCTTCTCCAGAGCCTTTTTATCGCCGCGCTCCTTCCATTTTATCGCCAGTTCGAACTCTTCATCTTCTCCCAGCATCGGAAATTTTTTGATCTCAGATACGTAGTGCGTCAACAAATCATCGTCGACGCCCCTGCCATAACTAAACGCTGCGGACATTAGTTCCCTCGATACCCTCTTCGCCATGTATACCAGATCGTGGGCGCGATTTACATACCGCGTGTCAATTAACTGGCGTCAGTCCAAGATCTTGGGCGACTTTCCGCACATTGTTTTTTTGTTCTCGAAAAAAAATTGTGATAATTGTATCCGCTCCCATTGCGCCGCAGCCTTTAGCCGCCAAGACTCCGTCCAATTTTAGAATTTTTTCCACCAGATTCGAAATCTGCTCCAGCACCAATCGCATTTCCTTGAGAGCATTGAAAAAATTCTGGACGTTTTCCACCAGCGAATCCTCGTCCCCATCGACGAAACTTTGCAGAGCGCCGGAGGAAAACTCTTTCAGCTCCGAAACGTCCATGGGGCGTAATTCTCGCAAATGTTCGTGAGTAACGACCTTGAATCCGGTCCTAAAAATTGCAAAATCCAGATGTGGGAAGTCCCATTCGATTTTCCCTACGCTGCCGTCGTGCGGACTAAAGCAAATGCTATGATTATAACACTGGGTTAGGCAATCGGCGCCGCTGGGCTTCAGCGAGGCGGTTCCACAGGTTGCCAACGTCCTGTACTCCTCAAGAAACGATTTCGCATCAAAGTTACCTCCGCTTAGGCGCAAATAAAGCTTGTAGAGCAGGACAAATTGCGCGCTGGAGGCTCCTAGTCCGCCGGCTCCATTGAACGGATCCGTAAACCTAATGGACAGATTTTTAAAAACATTTTTGTGGGCCAGGTAGAATTTATGGGCCGCAGATCCATCGCCGATGCCGGCTAAAGATTCGCCGGTTGTCGTTCTGGCGGCCAGCAATTTAAACTCCGGATCGGTGGCCAGAAGAACGGCGCTGCCGCCGAACAAAACAGCATACTCGCCCACGAGAAACGTTTTGCTTTTGGCTGAAAAAATCATTGACCGATGAGCCTTCACTCGCTGTTGATATTTCCTACAATTTTGTCGGCGGAGTGATGCGCACTAGGCCAATTTGGTTGCGCTGTCGTCTCAAAATTTCAATCTTAAAGCCGGATAAGACGTATATCTGTCCCACATCCGGAATTTTTCTTACCTCGTGCATGATGTAGCCGGCTATGGTGGCTGCTTCTTCTTCCGGAATATTCCAATCGAACTGCCGATTTAAGTCGCGTATTGGCGTGGACCCCTCCACCATGGCCGATCCGTCCGGCTGCACTCGTATCCCGTTGGTCAGCGTATCGTGCTCGTCGACTATTTCGCCGACGATTTCCTCCAGAATATCCTCTAGCGTGATACATCCCTGGAGATCGCCGTACTCGTCCACCACCAGCGCAAAATGCTCCCTCTTTTTGCGAAAATTCTGCAGCTGATCCAGCAAATGAGTCGTTTCCGGGATGAACCAGGGCGGAGAAATTAGATTGTTTATCTTGATTTTTTCCAAATTGCCGTTCTGCAGCTGCAGGGCCCGAAAAAACGCCTTGCTTTTCAGAATGCCGACGATATTTTCCGGATTATCCTGCCACAAAGGAATGCGCGAAAAGGAACAATTGCCCAATTCCTCTGCTATTTTCTCAATGGGCAGGGATGCGTTTATGGTCCGCAGATTTTTCCGGTGCACCATCGTGTGACTGACGGAAATCTCCTCCAGATCAAGAATGCTTTTCAGCATGCTTTTCTTCTGGGCTTCCTCTTCGTCTCCATCGGAGCGGCGCATTTCTATTGCGCCCCGAAGCTCTTCATCAGCTTGATCATCAGGATTTTTCTCGTCGATTTTTATGCCCATCAACTTCAGAGAAAACTTCGCGCAGGATTCCAGAACGGAAATGGCGGGCCTTAAAAAATTCACCGCGCCCAGAATAAACGGAGCCACAAAGAGCGCAAATGGCACCGTAAATTTGATGGCCAGCATTTTGGGGAAGATTTCGGCGTAGACGGCCAGCAGGATGGCGAGAACTGCCTGCAGCACAGCCGTCTCTGCTCCGGAAAGATATTTAACGGCGAATAATGTGCTGCCAATGGGAATCAGATACAGCACAAACTGGTTCATGACCAAAATGGTGCCGATGGAGGAGGACATGTTCTCCTGCAGGAGGATGACTTTTCTCGCTCTCGCATCCCCTTTTTTGGCTAAATGATACAGATAATTCCGGGAAGCGCTGGTCACCGCCGTCTCGGATCCGGATATGAACCCGGCCGTCGCTATGGCGACCAACATTCCAAAAACAAACAGAACACAAGCCATGATTATCATTTTAGTCGCAGCGCCTCCGAAAAACAAGCTGCGGAGAGAAGATGTTGGCGAGAGACCAAAACCAAAATTTCTTGCAAGAATTACTTTCCTGTGCTACAAAACTGCGATTTGGTTTCACGTTTGTCGAGGTCATATGGCGAAAAAAGTAGTGGGATATGTGAAGTTGCAGGTGCCTGCGGGAAAGGCAAATCCTTCTCCTCCCATCGGTCCGGCGTTGGGACAGCGCGGCCTCAATATCATGGAATTTTGCAAGGCTTTTAATGCTCAGACCCAGTCCTATGAGCCCGGAACGCCGCTTCCAGTCGTAATTACGGCCTACGGAGACAGAACATTTTCGTTTATCATTAAATTGCCTCCGGTTTCTTACTATTTGAAGCAGGCGGCCAAGATTACCAAGGGAGCGGCAGATACCGGTAGAGGCGCCAAAGTGGGGCAAGTTACCATGTCCCAGGTCAGGGAAATCGCCGAAAAGAAGTTGAAGGATCTAAACGTTGACAACGTCGACGCCGCAAGCCAAATGATCGTTGGATCTGCGCGTTCTATGGGATTGGAGGTAGTTCAATAATGGCTCAGAGAGGGAAAAGATACAAAAAAATGGTCGAAAAGGCCGATTGCAGCAAGGTTTATCCACTGGCGGAGGCCGTCGCCTTTCTAAAAGAGAATTCTTCCTGTAAATTCGATGAAACGGTCGAAATTGCCGTGAACCTGAATGTGGATCCGCGCTCCGCAGATCAGAATGTTCGGGGAATGGTCTCCATGCCGGCCGGAACGGGGAAAGCCGCGAAAGTGGCCGTTTTCGCCCGTGGAAAGGCCGCCGATAACGCTCTGGCTGCCGGAGCCGATTTTGTCGGAGCGGAAGATTTGGCCGAAAAGATCACCGCCGGAGACGTGGAGTTCGATGTTTGCATCGCCAGTCCGGATATGATGGGCGTCGTGGGGCGGCTGGGAAAAATTCTCGGGCCACGCGGACTTATGCCAAATCCAAAATTGGGAACCGTCACGCCGAACGTGGCAGACGCCGTAAAAAATTCCAAAGCCGGTCAGGTGGAATATAGATTGGATAAAACCGGCATCGTTCATGCTGGCCTGTGCAAGCTGAGTTTCTCGCAGGATAAAATCGAAGAGAACGTAAAGGCTTTTGTGGGAACCGTGGTGAAAGCAAAGCCTGCCAGCGTAAAAGGGGCCTACTTGAAATCCTTGACGATTTCCAGTACCATGGGCCTAGGTTTGAGGTTGAGCGTCGCTGAGGCGTTCACTTTTTAGAGTCATCGAAGACCATCGGCGCTTGTGCTTAAAATATGCCGTTGTAGATTGACTGGGTTTTTTCCCGTTTATTCTCCACTTCGATATTCTGTTAACTGAGGAAAGAGTTTTGTTAAAAAACAAGAAAGCTGAGATAGTCGCCAAAATTAAGCAGCGCCTTTCGGAGAGCGACGCTGTTTTCGTCGTTAATCAGAACAGGATGACCGTCGCCGAAAGCGAAGACCTCCGGAGACGGCTTAAAAATGCGGATTCCAGCTATCTGGTCGCTAAAAATACGTTGGCGCGCTTGGCCGTAGGCGGCAGCGCCTTCGAGTGTATTTTGCCGCATCTGGAAGGCCAAACTGCGTTGGTTTTTTCCAAAAATATTACAAGTTCCGCAAAGGTTATATTTGAATATTCGTCAAAGAACGAAGAGAAAATCACCATAATTTGCGGCGGATATGACAAGAGGCTGTTGAGCGCATCGGATGTTCGCATGCTGGCTCAACTGCCGTCCATAGATGAGTTGCGTGCCAAAATCGTTGCCGTCATTCAAACTCCGGCACGACGCATGGCTACGCTACTACAGGCACCTGCGTGTCAAATCGCTCGGGTGCTGAAGGGCTATTCTGAAAAACAATAGGGAGGAAAATAGAAATGGCTGCAAATTTAGATAAGATAGTGGAAGAATTGTCGAAGCTTACGGTTTTGGAGGCCGCCGAGCTGAGCAAGAAGCTGGAGGAGGTCTGGGGTGTTTCCGCCGCGGCTCCGGTGGCCGTCGCAGCGGCGGCAGCTCCAGCAGCTGGAGCGGCTCCGGTTGAAGAAAAGACGGAATTTGACGTAATTTTGGCCGAAATCGGAGCGCAGAAGATAGGCGTAATCAAGGCCGTGAGAGAAATCACAGGGCTTGGCCTGACGGAGGCGAGAACGTTGGTGGAATCTGCTCCAAAAGCCGTCAAGGAAGCCGTTTCCAAGGACGAAGCTCAGAAAATCAAAACTAAACTGGAAGAAGCTGGCGCGAAAGTCGAGCTGAAGTAGTTTCGGATTCCGGCGAAATCGCGAACCGTGGTGATTACTGGCGAATTTCCTGCTGTGCCATCACGGATTCCATTACCGCGATGTATTGATTTATCATATCATCCTTGTGGGAGAATTTTTCTACCCTTTTCTTTCCTTTTTCGACAAGGGATTTCCGCAGCGAAGCATTAGAGATGATTTCCTTGATGGCGCGGCATATGTCGTCTACGTCATACGGATCAAAGTATAAAGCGGCGTCGCCGGCAATCTCTGGTACGCTGGCTACGCGACCGGCGGCCACTGGTATACCTGCCGCCATCCCCTCCAGCACCGTCATGCCAAATCCCTCGTAGAGCGATGGATGAATCATGGCCAATGCATCTTCCAGTATGACCTGAAATATGTCATCATCAACGAATCCGGTGACAATAACTTGACCCTTAAAACGGTTTGTTGCGATAATTCTATCTGATTCAGAGGCAGTTCCCATCAGGACAAGCTTCAATTCGGAGTTGCCTGATTTAAGATAATGCAAAAACGCTTCTATTAACCTGCCCTGATTCTTGTGACCCCAAAAAGCTGACGGATAAACTAGATATTCATTTTTTTTCAAGCCGTATTTTTTCAAAATATCGCCGTGATTTTCTATAATTTTATGCAGCCTCTTGGAAAATTGCGTGTGAATCATATGCACTTTATTCTCATCGACGGCCAACACGTCTAGAATCTTCTTCTTGGTAAAATTAGAAATCGCTATGATTGCATTCGAGAACCGCGCGGCAGCCTCCATACCCTTCTCTTGGATTACAGGCGAAGATAAAAGCTCTGGCAAATCGCTGTATAATAGATCGTGTATTATTGAGACCCTTGGCAAATAAAAATCATTAAAATGGTGTGTTGCAGAGGGATCGAAAAATAAATTAACATTCGGAAGCCATCTGGAATACATGAGGAAAAACTTCAATTTTCCCAAAAAAACACGAATGTTTTCGGGAAGCTTCATGATCAATTCCCTAAAATTTTCCAAAAAGGAAAGATCGCTGATAAAGTGAAATATCGGCACAGTTAAATAATTCTGAACACTTGTAAAAATGTCGATGTTTTTTCCATTTTCGACGTCACGCCACGCCCGCATATTTTCTTCATGCGCAATTATGAACTTCCAATTTGGTCGTTTGCTTGCAATTTCGAGAATAACGTCTTTGGTTAGAGTGTACATTCCCCCCCGGAAGTGTGATCTGCAAACGTCAATTAATATTGTTTTTTCATATCCTGAGTAATCGGATTTTACGCCATACTTTATGTTGCAAAAGGCAGCGTTGTATGCGGTATATAAAAATACGACTGAGAAAAAGATGACTAGCATCCTAACAAAACTTATTTCTTTCCAACGATCCAGAAGAAAATTGCGTAGCTTCATTTTAGAAATGTTGGACGGCCTTTTCATGACAAATCTCCAATTTCTTAGCTGTGGCGATACATCCTGTGACGTCTTTTAGCCATTCTATCGCGTATCGTCGGCATTTTCCACCCGCCGCCGAGCGCCTTACACAAATCCACAGTCGCGCCCAGTTGATTTTGCAGAGCTCCCACCAAGTCCATCTCCGCAGACAAGAGTCCGCGTTCCACATCCAGCAAATCAAGCAGCCCGATAAGACCGGACTCCTTCTGCTTCAACGCGATGTGATAGCTTCGCTTTAGGGCGTCAACCTGGCGAGTCCTGGAGACGACAATTTCCCGGTTTTTTCTATTGGAAACGAGAGCGTCCAGGGTTTCTTTAAATGCAGTTTGTATCGACTTTTCGTAGGCGATCAGCATTTTTCTATAGTTGGCCTTTGCAACTCCCTCCTGAGAGGAGATTTTTCCACCGGAAAAAATCGGCAGATTAACTGCGCCGCCGAAATTCCACATGTTAGAGCCCGTATCAAAGAGACTGGCCAAAGAGTTGCTCTCAAATCCGAAAATTCCTGTCAGTGAGATTGATGGAAAATGCGCCGCTCTGGCCTCACCGATCTTGGCGTTTGCCGCGATCAATTGAGCTTCGGCCCGGAGTATATCCGGCCTTCGAGCTAGAATATCAGATGGAATGCCGGTTGGCACGCTGGAAGGTATTTGCAATCTTTCGATGGCTTTATCTTTGGCGGTTGCTCGACTGATCATTTCCCGAGGACTGGAGCCGATAAGCACGCTCATAGAAGTCTCCGCTTTGGCAAGCTCGCATTCCAAATTTATGACTGTGGTGTTAACCGAGAGCATATCAGATTCTATGCGAAGGTAGTCCAGTTCTGTGCAATATCCGTTGAGGAATCTACTTTTGTAGACCTGATGACTCTCCTGGCGAGTTTTTAGCGTCCTTCGGGCGATGGCCAATTTCGCATCCAGTGAGCGCAGCAAAAAGTAGGATTTTGCAACGTCAGCCGTAACCGTCAGCAAAACTGTTTCTCTAGCAGCTCTGGTGGACAACAAAACAGCTCTGGCAGCTTCGTTGGCCCTTCTGTATTTGCCGAAAAAATCCAACTCATAGCAAACAGTTGCTGCGCTCGTGTAATCGATGGCACTACGCTTGCTGGATAGTCCTGGCACATAGGACTTCCCTCGCGCGGATGCGTAATTCTTCCCTCCGTCTCCCTTCATGCCCAAAGTCGGCAATAAATCGCTGGATGCTATGCCGGCCGCGGCCCTTGCCTCGTCAATGTTGGCAATGGCTTGCCTGAGATCCGCGTTGCGCTTCAGAGCGAGCTCTTCAAGATGACTAAGGGTGGCATCCTGGAACACATCCCACCATTTTTCAGAGACAAATTGCGATATCTCTTCCTTCGTATCCAAATCCGGCATGTCGATTTTTGGGCGTTTATAATCCGGCCCTACCTCGCAGGCATTCAAAAGAAGCATGGATAGCGTTAGACTCGTCAGACTTCTAAAACTACGCATGAACATTGTTCGCTTTACTCCTATTTCTGATTTTTTCACTTATACCGGTAATCAGCACGTAAAATAACGGAACGAATAGCGGAGCCAAAATCGTCGCGCCCAACATTCCGCCTATGACTCCGGTGCCCAGCGAATGACGGCTGGCACTTCCGGCGCCGGAACTGATGGCCAAAGGAACGCATCCAAGAATAAACGCCAAGGAGGTCATTATTATCGGCCTGAAGCGCAGCCGCGCCGCCTTTACGGCAGATTCCAACAGCGATTCTCCAGTTTTCCTAAGAATTACTGCAAATTCAACGATGAGAATGGCGTTCTTGGCGGATAGCCCCATCAATGTCACCAGCGCTATCTGGAAATAGATATCATTGCTCTGCCCCCTCAAAATCACGGCAATTATTGCGCCGAACATGGCAAAAGGAACGGCGAAAATAACCGCCAGCGGCAAGGTCCAGCGCTCATATTGAGCCGCTAAAATTAGGAAAACCACCAGTAGGCCTAAGACCATCGCGTCATAGGATTGCCCGCCAACCTGCTTTTCCTGATACGCCGATCCTATCCAGGAGAGCATGTACTCACTGCCGAAAATCTCCTTTCCGATTTGTTCCACGGCTTTTATCGCTTCTCCGGATGTATAGCCTGGAGCAGGATTGCCCATGATTTTAGCTGCGGGGAAGACGTTGAATCTCTCCACAACGACCGCCCCAACGATCGGCGTCAGTTTCACAAACGCCGAGAGGGGTATCATCGAGCCATCCTTAGATTTCACATAAACTTCGCTAATTTGTTCCGGAAAGGCTCTGTAATTGCCTTTTGCCTGCATCATGACCTTGAATCCTCTTCCAAATTTTGAGAAATCATTGACGTATCGCACATTGAAAGTGGACGACATGGCGTCGTAAATCTCATGAATCGGAACGTTCATGGATAAAGCTTTCAGATTATCAACCTCCATATTGAATTGCGGCGTGCTGGCGCTGAAAACCGTACTAATCTTTCCCAATTGAGGGTATTTTGCCGCAACTGTAATAAATTCCTTTATCTTTTCCTCCAGAGCCTTGCTGTCGGAATCTCCAATTTTTTGAATGTAGGCTTCAAAACCTCCGGTCATGCTCATGCCCACAATTGGCGGAGGACAGAAGGCCATTATGAGGCCGTCTGGAATTTTCACTCCTACGGCCATAGCTTTTTTTGCTATCGCGCTTGAGGATTGATCCGGCGCAGTGCGTTCGCTCCAGTCGTTCAGCACAAAAAATTCGGTGGCTGCGCTGGTGGAAACGGAGCCGCCCAGCATGTCAAATCCGGCAATGAACATTCCGTCGCGAACTCCCGGATCTTTCCGCATAGCGCCGTCTACGATTGACATAACTTCCACTGATCTATCCAAGGACGCGGCTGGATCCAGGATTGCGCAGGATATGAATACGCCCTGATCCTCTTCCGGCAGCAAGCTTCCCGGCGTAATCTTGAACAACAGTATGGTAACGGCCAGAATTCCGGTTATAAGCATCAGGGAAATCCTGGCATTTTTGGCTATGAATCTCACAGCGTCGGCGTATTTGTCCGTCAGTCGCTTGAATTTTTCATCGAACCATTCGAGGAATCTATTTTTTTTGATTTTTGATTGATCGTGACTCCCCAAAAATACCACACAGAGTGCCGGCGTTAGGGTAAGGGCGCAAATTCCAGAGATAACGACTGACACCGCTATGGTTATGGCAAACTGCTTGTACATGGTTCCCGCCAGTCCACCCATGAAGGAAACGGGCACGAAAACCGCGCACAGAACCAGCACAATCGCCACCAGGGCTCCAGTCACTTCTTCCATGGCCCTTATGGTAGCCTCTCGAACCGGTAGTTTTTGAGTTCGCATTATGCGTTCTACATTTTCAATGACAACTATGGCATCGTCAACGACAATTCCTATGGCCAGCACTAGCCCAAATAACGTGAGAATGTTGATGGAAAATCCCAGCAGCATCATTCCGGCAAAGGCTCCTATGATGGACACCGGAACAGCCAAACACGGGATAATCGTTGCTCGCAAATTCTTCAAAAACAGCAGAATTACCATGAAAACCAACGCCATAGCTTCAAACAGCGTTTTCACCACTTCTTTTACGGAATTTTTAACGAATCCAGAGGTATCGAAGACTACCTTGTGGCACAGCCCTTGTGGATAAGTTTTGGCCATTGATTCCATCTTCTTGGTGACACGCTCGGCGGTCGCCAATGCATTAGCTCCGGGCGATAGATAAATCATGACGGGAACGGCGTCATATCCCTGAGTTTTTGCCACAATATCGTAGGTTTGCGCTCCCAGTTCGACATCGGCGACGTCCTTGAGACGCAACGCTGTGCCATCGGAATTGGCTCGCAGCACGATATCTTCAAATTCCTTTACGGTGGAATATCTGCCGGGAGCGCTGATGATGTAGCTGCGATCTACCTTTATGTCCAACGGCTCTTTGCCAACGGCTCCGGCTGTGTGCTGAGAGTTTTGAGCAGCTATGGCGGAGGCGACGTCGGATGTGCTCAGGCTCATCTTAGCCAACTTATCCGGCTTCAACCAAATGCGCATGGAATAATCGTTTCCTGACATGACGACGGCGTCGCCAACTCCCTCCAGCCTTTTTAGTTCGTCCACAATGTTAAGCAGAGCGTAATTGCCGACGTAGGTGGCGTCATAGCGGGCGTCCACCGAATAAATGGATAACACCTGCAGTATGGAGGAGGACCTTTTATTGGTCCTTATCCCATATTTTCTTACGTCCTCCGGAAGCGAAGAAGCAACCATTTGCACTCTGTTGTTGACGTCGATCATGGCCTTATCGGGATCGACGCCTACCTGAAAGAAAACGGATATATTCGCTTTTCCATTGCTGCCGGACGCGTTGGAATTCATGTAGATCATGTTCTCAACGCCATTTATTTTCTGCTCCAGCGGAGCCAAAACCGTCTCGGAAATAACTTCAGCGCTCGCTCCCGGATACGATGCTTCAACGACTATTGTCGGCGGCGTCAGCTCCGGATAGAGGGAAACGGGGAGATTCTGAATGGACACAAGCCCCGCAAGAACGACGACCAGCGAAACCACGCTCGCAAAGATCGGCCTGTCTATAAAAAAACGGGAAAACACAGTCGACTCCTCTTACCGTCGGTAGCTTTTTATTTCACCTGGGCGTTCACCAACTGCCCCGGACGCGCCTTTACAATTCCCTCTGAGATGACTACTTCCCCCTCCTTTAGCCCATCGTGAACAATTGCTTGATTTTCCGCCAGCTCGGCCTTCACCGGACGCGCTTCCACGATTTTATCTTCCTTCACCACATAGACCACGGACCCCATTTTTGTGGAGATTAGCGCCGATTGCGGAATGACGACCACGTCCTTGTACTCCGCTCCGATAAGCTTCACTCTCACGAATTGCCCCGGCAGCAAAAATTTCTGATTCTCGTCGTTGGGAATTTCGGCTTTTATTGAAACGCCTGATGTTAAATCGTCTTCGCTGCTATCTACGAAAATTATTTTCCCCGTTTGTGGATAAACGGACCCGTCTGACATAATGATTTCCACCCGAAAATCGTCAAATTTCCGTAATTTGATCTTTCCGGCGTCGTGGCTCTTTGCTATGCCGCTCCAGAGCGTGCCAGAAACTGAAAAATTCGCGTGCAATGGACATATTTGCACCATTGTGGTCAACAGACTCGGCTGCCCATTGGGTGAGACCAAATTCCCGACGGATTGTTCCTCTTTCCTGACAATCCCAGAAATTGGAGCCTTCACTTCCGTGTATCCGAGGTTGATTTCCGCTTCATGCAGCGATCCCTGAGCGACCTTCAGGTTCGCCTCGGCCCTCTCTAATGCCGAGAGAGCGTCGTCGTGCTCTTTCTGACTTACAGCCCTATCCCGATGCAATTTTTTCATGCGCTCGTAATCGCGAGTCGTCCGGCGGAGCTCCGATTGAGCTTGGGCAAGCGTCCCCTGCGCTCTGGTAAGAGCCGCTTTGTAGGGCTCCTGGTCTATTTCAAATAGCTTTTCGCCCTCTTTTACGTATTGCCCTTCTTTGAACAGCCTAGATTTCAGGATCCCGCTGACCTGAGCTCGAATTTGAATTTCCAGCGAGCCTGTAATTTTCGCCGGAACCTCTAAAACCAAAGGAACGTTGCGCTTCACAGCCTTGGCGGCCCCCACAATGGGTATGGGAGTCTGTATTTGCTTCTTATCGTCGCAGCCAATCATGAACATGGAAACGATCAGGACAGCAAGAACCGAAACGTCGCGCACGAAAAACGTCCTTCCAATGGTCCCACAACACAAACGCCCACCATTACATACTTATTCCAAACGCTAGTCAATTAATTTTTAGTTAACAACCATTGTCGAGAAGAGAAGGACGACGAGCGCTGCGCAAATTTAGAGGGCTAGGCAGGTTTCATGCCTCGACTTATGATGGCTATCTCCCTATAAAAGGCCGACGTTGACCCTAGCATGGACACGAGCTTGGGATACAGTTCATCTTTCTCTTTTTCCAGCTCTTCTCGCTGCTTTTTCACCTGTTCCTTCTGCTGATTCAGCTTTTCTTTTTCCGCGACGTCGTCACCCAGACTCAGTTCTTTTTCAGCCGTTTCCTGTTCCATTTCCCTCAGACGCCTGTCTCTCTCACATAGCTTCTTTAGCTGTTCCAGCTCTGGCTTGGCATTCTCGCGGAGCTTCAGCCATATTTCTACTTCTTTTTGTCTCATTTCCGCTGCTTTCATAGCTTGGCTCGCATTAAAGCTCTTAATGTAAATGTCCCACGAATCGAGCTTCTGCTGTTTTTCCGCCGCAGCCATCAAACGTTCTTCCCGCTCTTCTTTCTCCTTGACCCAATTTATGTTTATTATCTCCCAAAAAAGGTCCGTCTGTCCTAGCTTGTTCTCTAGCTCGCGACACAGTACTTCTTCCTTTTTTCCCAGCTCTTCTCGCTGCTTTTTCACCTGTTCCTTCTGCTGATTCAGCTTTTCTTTTTCCGCGTCGTCGCCACGCAGACTCAGTTCTTTTTTAGCCGTTTCCTCTTCCATTTTCTTCAGACGCCAGTCCTCATCACATAGCCGCTGGAGCTCTTCCAGCTCTAGCTTGGCAGCCCCTCGGCGTTCCCGCCGCATTCGTATCCTTTTTTCCCTAGCTAGTCGCTGTTCTTCATAGAACCTAGCTATTCTCTGCTGTTGTTCTTGTTGTTCTTCCGCTCTCATCATCATTTTCTCGTTTAAGGCCCGCAGTATCTCCTCTTCGACGCTTTCCTGCGATACTAGGATCTCTGGCGTAGAGGGTGACATTCCAAGATCACGCAGCCATGTAAATATCTCCCCACACTCAAACCGTGGTAACGGCATTGAGTGATTGTCACTTTTTTTTACTGTCAGGCTAAGCTCGATTCCGCGCATCATCGCTTCTTTCGCCTCAGGTAATTTGCGTTTACCCGCGCCCTGAGAGATCAGTAACTCTTCTAACCCAGCAAACGATTCTCCGACCAGCGTTTTCACGACCTCTTTCGGTAAAAGAGGCGTACCGTTCATCCCCTGCACATTCCCGCACAGCAGCGCAGCCGAAAGCGCAACGCTGGAGCAAAAACCTCTCACTATATTTTTTTCCATTTTGTTTTTTCCTCTCTAAAAAATAAATACGGGACGTTGTGACATTAAAACGCCCCGTTGTCAAGTATTTTTTACGAAATAGAAAAGCCTTTACTGGACAGTCGCCGGGTTTCCGCGCTGCGGGCACAGGCGGCCCGGAACGGAGCGCGGTCATTCTTCTCCCAGGCCTCCCAGCAGTGGGAGGCAATATCCAGAGCCTCGGACGTCAGCTCGGGTTCTGTCTCTGCCCTACTTCTTATTCTCAGCTTCGATGTTTTTTTTAAGTATTTTTATCTTTTCTAGAGCTTCTGGCGAAAGCGTCGGAATCGACTGAGGCACTTTTGGCGCTTGCTGAGACGCTACCTTATTACCCAGTCGTTCCGGTCCATCTCTCAAGGCTTCGGGGTTCTTTGGTTTTCTATCTCTGTCGTCCAATTTATCTCTCCAGTCTTTGTCTTTCTTTGGTTGTCTATCTCTGTCGTCTTTTTCTTTGTCTATGCCTATGTCTTCCAGTGGATAATCTTCTTCCTCTGTCACCTTTTCCTCTTTTTCTTCCTCTTTCTCTCCCACTTGGATTTCCTCTGAGGTCTCCTTCGTCTCCGTGAGTTCCGGCGGCGTGACCAGATCGTCCGTCCCCGTATTGTTCGTCCCCGTGGATTCCGGCGGACAATCTTCTTCCTCTGTCACCTTTTTCTCTTTTTCTTCCTCTTTCTCTTCCACTTGGATTTCCTCTGAGGTCTCCTTCGTCTCCGTGAGTTCCGATGGCGGGGTCAGGTCGTTCGTCTCAGGTTCTTCCAGCTCCAAGACTTTCCGCAGTTCTTTCCTATCACCCCACGGAATCTCCTTCAAAAGATTGAGGACTCCATTTCCTACGCTTCTCGTACTCAGATCATTGTTAACGTCATCAGAAGATGCGCCCTCCTCAAGAACTTTCCGAGCATACTCAACTGCCACCTCGCCGAACTCCTGAATCTTTGCTGCATCGCCGTTTAACCACGTTTTTCCTATGATTTCATCTTTTGCTCCTGTCCTTGAAATCAAGCGATCCGCCGCATCATTAGGAAAAATATACTTAATCCCCTGCACATCCACACACAGCAGCGCAGCCGAAAGCGCAACGCCGGAACAAAAACCTCTTACTATATTTTTTTCCATTTTGTTTTCTCCTTTTCTAAAAAAAATTAAGCGCGCGCCATTATGACATTAAAACGACCAGTTGTCAAGTATTTTTTGCGTAATATGCATTTTTTATGCTGCTGTCAAAAGCGTAGAATTTGCATTTTTTTGAACAATTTGTCTACGCCTTCGTGAAAAGTCTCAAAAATCCAGCTCCTGATAATGGGCGGGAGGCGTGACGTTTGAAACTCTATCCGACAGGATTTCCCGGAATGACGGACGCGATTTTACCCTCATGTACCATTCTTTTACGCTCGGACAGCTGCTCCATTCCAGGGAACCGACGTAATCCACGCAGGAAATTTGGGCAGCGGCTGAAATGTCAGCCAAGGTAAATTCTTCGCCGGCGAGCCAATTTCTGCGATCCGTTAGCCATGATATGTAATCCAGGTATTTTTTAAGGGCGACGCTGCCTCTCCTGAGACTGCCGGAATCCGGAGAGGAATTGTCCACGTATTTTTTTATTACCCTTTCAAACACGACGTTTTTGGTAACCTCAGCAAAAAACATCTCGTTGAATAGGGTCATAACTCTGCGAGTTTCAGCTTTTTCCTTCTGGGTAACCCGAAGCAAAGTGTTCGATCTGTAATGCTGCTCCAGATGCTCCACTATGGCGTACCATCCCTCCAAAACAACGCCGTCCATATCGACCAATGTCGGTAGATCTGAAAATACGTGATTCTGGGAAAATTTTTTTTTCCTATCCCATGGAACATCAACGATCAATTCATGATCCAGAGATTTTTCTCTCATGTAAATGCGGACCAGCCGACCAAAGGGACAAAGAGGATAATGATACAACTCGCGCAAAGCTTTCTCGCTTCTATCAATGACTTCCAAAACCCTAACTTTATTTAAAAAAAATCTCAAGAAAGTTATGGCTTGCCTTGCCAAAAAAATCTTATTTAAACGCAATTTTAATCAAAAATTTACCATTTGGAAGTATTATTATCCCATAAAACAAAAATGGAGGACTAGAAATGAAAATGTTTAGATTGGTTCCAATTGTAGTAGGCGTGTTATTATGGCATGGGGAAACGCTTTCCATGAAGTCAAGCGACGATGAAACGTTGACTGGGCAGCACACCAGCTTGCAGGTGGGTTTACTTAGATCCGTCGGTGTCGAAGAACCAACTGGAAGCGGAAGTGTCAGTGTCAGCGACAGCAGCTACTGCAAAATTGACGATAAATTATGTCCCTATCAGCAGAGAGAAACCACCATAAGACTGCTGAAGGAACATTACAAGATTACGACTAAATTATCGATACTTTCATTTTTTCGCACGGTGCTGGTCGGTTCTGAAGTGCTGGTCAAATTAGCTCCGGTCGCCACCAGCGGTTTGTCTCTCTATTTTGGGCTGAATAATCAACCGATTCCGGGTTTTATCTCCATGCTTTCCACCGCAGTTATAATTCCGTTTAAAAAATTTGTTGACGACTCAATTAAATGGACGGAAAACAAACACAGGGACGCTCTGCTGCAGGAAATAGATTTTCTGGCCATAAGAGAATTTGGCACCAGTGCGACAAGGGAAGGTTTCATGAAGCTTTTGCTTGATAAAAATAAAGCAAATTCGCTGCATGAAGGCTATTCGTCTCTTGAATAAGGCTCACAGGAGCGGAAAGAGGCAGGCGGAGTTGTACAACACGTCGAGACGTATGCTATTATCGCGCTAAATCGCTGTTAATAGCATACGGAGAGCGAAGAAAATGCCAAGACGCTATGAGACCTTCTCGAAAATAAGGAACGACCAGCTGAAGGAGCCAATGTTTCTTGGGCAATCCGTGAATGTGGCCCGGTATGATCAGCAGAAATATAGCGTGTTTGAAAAACTAATAGAAAAACAATTATCCTATTTCTGGAGGCCGGAGGAGGTGAATGTCACCGTGGACGGTGTCCAGTATAAACGGTTATCCGAACACGAGAAGCATATTTTCCTGAGCAATTTGAAGTATCAAACGCTGATGGACAGCATTCAAGGTCGCTCTCCCAACGTTGTTTTTCTGCCCATCGTCTCTCTGCCGGAGCTGGAAACCTGGGTGGAGACCTGGTCCTTCAGCGAAACCATCCACAGCCGCAGTTATACCCACATCATAAGGGCCATCGAGCTCCAGCCGCATCTGATATTCGACGACATCGTGGCCCATGAAGAAATAAAAAAGAGAGCCGAGTCCATTTCATACCGCTACGATCGGCTGCACGCGCAAAATATACTGATGGACGCCGCCGGTCGATTTGACGGCGTTGTCTATGACGAAACCGATCATATGGAAGCCATTTACATGGCTCTTCAGGCGGCACATGCACTGGAGGCCATAAGATTTTTCGCATCCTTTGCCTGCTCCTTCGCATTTGCGGAGCGGGGGCTCATGGAGGGAAACGCGAAAATCATAAAATTCATTGCCCGGGACGAAATGCTTCATCTGGTGGGGACCCAGAGAATGCTTTTGAACATCGTCGACGGATCCGAAGGCAATAAATGGGCGGCCATCGGGGAAAAATGTCGGCCTGAAGCGGAAAAAATGTTTCTGGAGACCGTCCAGCAGGAAATAGCCTGGACGAAATATTTGTTTAAAGACGGATCCATGCTGGGATTAAATGAAAAAATTCTCACGGATTACATTTGCCATCTGGCTAGAATTCGCATGACCGCCGTTGGACTTTCCTCTCCATTTTCCGCAAAAAGCAACCCAATTCCCTGGATTGACGCATGGTTAAGCTCCGACAACATACAGGTTGCCCCTCAGGAAGTGGAAATGAGCTCCTATCTCACCAATCAGGTGAATGCCGAGATGGATCATGCTTCTCTTGGCGAGATAGACATATAGGGGGAGTGTAATTGTGTCCATTAGGGTGGTGAAAAGAAACGGCGACCGCGTTCCCTACGACGAAGAATGCATCCATAGGGTCGTCGGCTACGCCTGCGCCGCCGTGGAGAACGTGTCTCTGTCGGAGGTGGTCATCCACGCCGGCATTCAGGCCTATGACGGAATTGCAACGTCGGAAATTCAGGAAATTCTCATAAAATCCGCCGCCGACAGAATTTCCGAACAGACTCCAAATTACCAATATGTGGCCGCCAATCTGAACATTTTTAAAATTCGCAAAGTGGCCTATGGTCAGTGGACTCCGCCACGTCTGTATGATCACCTGAAACGCATGTGCGATGGGAATTGGTACGACGTGTCCCTGCTGCAAAAATATTCACGAGAAGAACTGGAGGATTTCGATAAATGCATAGACCACGGTCTGGATCTGAAATTTTCATATGCCGCCACCAAACAGCTGGAGAGCAAGTATCTGATAAAGAATAGGGTAACCGGCCGAGTTCTGGAGAGTCCGCAAATGGCTTTCATGTGCATTTGTCTGGCGATTTTTCAGGATTTTTCTTCGGATAAATCAGAACGGGCAGCCATCATTGGGGAATTTTACCGCAATTTATCGGAGCAGAATATTTCTTTGCCCACGCCAATAATGGCCGGAGTTCGCACACCTCTGCGGCAATTCAGTTCCTGCGTGCTTCTCGAGTGCGGGGATTCTTTGGATAGCATTTCCGCCGTTGGAACGGCCATCGTCGGCTACGTTTCCCGCATGGCCGGCATAGGCCTAAACGCCGGCCAAATAAGAGCCAAGGGCTCTCCAGTCAGGAACGGAGCCGTTTATCACACGGGAATTACTCCGTTTTTGAAATTCTTTCAGGCTGCGGTTCAGTGCTGTTCAGCCGGGGGAGTGAGAAGTGGAGCGGCCACGGTTTACTATCCCCTCTGGCATCTCGAAGTTGAGGATATGTTGGTGCTGAAGAACAACAGAGGGACGGAGGAAAATCGCGTTCGACATATGGATTATGCGGTTCAGACAAATGGATTTCTCTACAAAAGACTGCAGCAGGGAAAAGACATCACTTTGTTTTCTCCCCACGAGGTTACAGACCTGTATCAGGCGTTTTTTAGGGACCAGGAAAAATTTGCTGAACTGTATGAAAAGTATGAGGCCGACGACTCCATAAAATTCAAAAAAAGGATAAAATCATCCGAGCTTTTCTCCATTCTAATGAGGGAAAGATCCAGCACCGGACGCCTATACATAATGAACGTGGACCACTGCAATACTCATTCGTCATTTCTGGAAGAAATCGCTCCCATTAGGCAATCGAATTTATGCTCCGAAATAACGTTGCCCACAAAGCCTCTCAGCAATTCCGACAAAGATGCCGGAGAGATTGCCCTCTGCATTCTGGCGGCGGTTAACGTTGGAAAAATTGGACTGGATCGGGAAAAAATGCGCCAATGCACCCGATTGCTTGTGTACGCTCTGGATGCTCTAATCGATTATCAGAATTATCCGATTTACGAAGCCGAGCAAAGCACAAAAAAGAGACGTGCGCTTGGCATAGGAGTCATAAATTTTGCGAATTTTCTAGCAAAACGTAATCTTAAAATATCCTCCGCCGAAAGTTTCAAAGCAACCCATGAATTATTCGAAATGTTTCAGTATTACTGCATCGATGCCTCGGTGGAACTTGCCAAAATCAAAGGAGCCTGTGAACAGTTCAATGAAACGAAATACTCGAGGGGAATTCTGCCAATTGACACGTATTACGGGAAGGGATTGGATAAAATTATCGGCCCCGATTCCCTCCAAATGGATTGGGAAGCTCTGCGGGGGAAAATTCTGAAACATGGCATGAGAAACAGCACGCTTACGGCGCTTATGCCGTCGGAAACTTCTTCCCAGGTGAGCAATTCCACCAATGGAATCGAGCCGCCAAGGGCTCTAATCTCCGTCAAGCAAAGCCGGGACGGAGTTCTTAAACAGGTGGTTCCGGACATCGAAACCATCGGAAAAAACTACGAACTGCTGTGGCATATGGAGGATAACCGGGGCTATCTGACCAACGTTGGCCTGATGCAGAAATTCCTGGATCAATCCATTTCCGCAAACACGAATTATGACCCGACGAAATTCCACGACGGAAAAATTTCCATGCAAACCATGCTAAAAGATTTGCTGTATGCGTATTCGGTTGGCATCAAGACTCTCTACTATCACAACACCAGGGATAATGCCTCCGAAGAACAAATACTGGATGACGCCTGCCCCGCCGGAGGCTGTAAAATCTAGCGGATTCTCAACGGCGGAAAATTGACAATTAAGATATAATGCCGTAGCCTGTGCTGGTCGGTTTGGGGATGACGCGATGCAGTTCCAAGCGCAAAATATTCATCAGAACGCGGATTTAATGCCGGTTTTGAGTCAGAAAACCATCGAATACCACTACGGGAAGCACCACTGTGGCTATGCCAGGACACTCAACGCTTTGGTGGAAAACACGGAGTTTGCGGGAAGGACTCTTGAGGAAATTATACTTCAATCGAGGGGAGTTGATCAGAAGATATTCAACAACGCTGCCCAGCTGTTCAACCATGATTTCTACTGGAGATGCCTGAAGATTCACTCCGAACGGCCGATCGGGAAGCTGAGAAAACTGGTGGAAGCGCAATTTGCATCGTTCGAAGAGTTTGAGGACCAGTACATAACATACGCCAACACAATGTTCGGCAGCGGATGGAGTTGGTTGGTTCTGGAAAATGGTCGACTGGCGTTTTTCAACAGCCAAAACGCCGAGACTCCGGTTGGCACCCATCGGTCGGCGATCTGCGTCATAGACCTGTGGGAGCACGCCTACTACATCGACTATTACAATGACCGCGCCCTGTATATCAGCAGAATTATCAAAGAATGCATTAATTGGAAATTTTGCGAATCACAGCTGGACGCCTGCGCTTCTTACGTAACCCTCGCTTGAGACCTTGATGCATTTTAAACTTGGACGGGCACTTTTTTCCAAAGAAAAACAAGGGTACCTTTGGGTGGTTTTTGGGGTATGCCTCTACTCGTTTTCCGACGCTATCATGAAATACTTTATGCCTCTTTACGGCGTGCACCAGGTGACGTTTCTGCGGACGGTTTTTCGCTTTATGCCATTCGTGCTAGTCGCATTCCACGGACGGATTAACCCATTTAGAAGCGATAGGAAAAAAGAGAACATCTTCCGATCGCTGTTGGCCTCCGCTGGAACCTATTTCTTCATGTGCGCCTACGGTTACTCTCCCATGACGGACGTTTTTGTGGTCGGATTGACAACTGCAATATTCGTAATTCCGCTAAGCGTCTGGATATTAAAGGAAAAATTTTGTCTGCGAAATGTGCTGGCTGTTCTGTTGGGCTTTGGAGGAATATGGCTTGCATTCAGACCCGGCAGTGGAATTTTTCAATTGGGAATTATGTTCGCTCTAATGGGAGCAATTATTTCCGCTATAAATCAAGTGATTATCAAGAGATTGACGTCTACGGAGAGCGAGCTCACGATAATTTTCTACCACCATCTTTCCCTCGCTTTGATTTCGGCCTGCATTGGGTTCGAAACGTTCTCTCCCATATCCGGCGAACATGCCCTGCCATTATTTTTGGGAGGAGCCATTGGAGCGGCAGCGCAATATTCCATAATTCACGCTTTCAAGTTGTCCACCAGCTCCGGATTAGCATCGGCCACATATTTTATGCTCGTTCCCAATACTCTCATAGACTTTTTCCTCTACGATAAAACTCCGGATATTTATATAATTCTTGGATTAATCCTAATTCTGATGGGAAATTTGTGCGCTTTTTTGCGCAATCAGCCGTAATCGCCGACTCAAACAACGGCGCAAATTGCCCGCTCTAGGCCGCTCATGTCTTTTTCCACTTTTTCTATTTTAGATCCCTCCATTTGCAGTATTTTTTTCACTTCCGATGCTTGGCCGCAGCCAATTTCCAGGAATATTGCGCCATGTGGAGAAAGCCATCCTCCGGCAAGGCGAGAAATTTCTTCGTAGGCTCGCAATCCAGATTCTCCGCCGTCTAGCGCCAGAATAGGATCATGGTCGCGAACGCTCTTTTCCAATTTCGCAATGCGGCTTGTTTTCACATAGGGGGGATTGCTCACGATGACGTCAAATTTCTGATCGCAGGAAAAAGAATTCCAGTCAATGTTCAAAAAATCGGCATTCTTGACCCTACATTTTTCTCCATTGTGAATTGCTACGCGAATCGCTTCCGGGCTAACGTCCAATCCAAGTCCAACAGAGTTTGGAAATTCGCTCATCAGGCTCAGCAGAAGGCAGCCGCTTCCGGTCCCGACGTCCAAAAATCTTAGGGAAGAGGTTGCGTCAAATCGCTCTAGAACCATCTGCACAATAGTTTCCGTTTCCGGACGCGGATCCAATACGTGCTCATTCACAAAAAAATCGTGATTCCAAAAGGATTTGCGGTTGGTTATTTTGGACAGAGGCTCGCCTTCCAAATACCGGAGCAGCATATTTTCTAGGATCTGATTTTCGTCGTCGTCCAAGAATATTTTTTCCAGCGAAAACACGACTGACTCCGCGGAAACGTTTTTAATCTTCGCGATCATGGAACGCAGGATTTTTGCGATCTCCCCGGTTTTTAGAGCGTATTTCTCCACATATTCAGAAATGATTAGATTCGCGGCCTTCAAAGATCAGGATTCTCCACAGAAGTTGGCCAGCTGTTCCTCCTGATCGAATTCCACCAGCGCTTGGATCATCTCAGCCAGACCCGCCCCCTCCATGATCTGGGGAAGCTTGTATAAGGTCAGATTTATGCGATGGTCCGAAACGCGCCCCTGGGGATAATTATAGGTGCGGATCCTTTCGGAACGATCTCCGCCGCCGATCTGGGAACGGCGACTGTCCGCCCGCTGAGAATGCAACTTTTGCCGTTCCAATTCGTACAATCTCGCGCGCAAAATTTTCATGGCTTTTAGACGATTCATGTGCTGGGAGCGTTCATCCTGCTGCGTCACAACAATCCCGCTGGGAATGTGAGTGATTCTCACGGCGCTCTCAGTTTTATTGACGTGTTGACCGCCGGCGCCGGAAGCGCGCATAACGTCGATTTTCAAATCCGTTTCCTCGATCTTCAAATCTACTTCCTCCGCCTCCGGCAAAACCGCCACCGTAGCCGTAGAAGTGTGAATGCGACCGCTGGACTCCGTCGCCGGAACTCTTTGAACGCGATGAACTCCGGATTCAAACTTCAGATAGGCAAAGACGCCCTTGCCGGAAATATTGGCGGACGCTTCCTTTATGCTGCCGATGCCGTTTTCCTGCATATACAGGATTTCGAACTTCCAGCGTCGGTATTCGGAATATTTTTGGTACATTCTAAAAAGGTCCGCCGCAAATAATCCAGCTTCATCTCCGCCGGTTCCGGCTCGTATTTCAATAATGGCATTTTTTTCGTCCATTACGTCCTTGGGAATTAGCAGAATCTTTATTTCCTTCTCCAATGCCGGGATGGTTTTTTTTAGATTTTCGATTTCGGTCACGGCTAGTTCACGGAAATCTACATCAGCTGTTGGGTCGCCGACAATTTTTTCCAATTCTGACAATTCATGCTGCGCTCCGTTATACTTGTTAATTAGCAGGACAAAATCTTCGAGTCCGGCAAATTCTCGCGATAACTTTGCGAAATTTTCCGAGTCGTCAACGCTGATTAGCATCTGCTCTTTCAAATACTCGTAGCGTTTCAATATATTGTCGAACATCGCTTCCGGGAACACGTTACTCATCCTTCCAGAAATTTCATTCTTTCTATTTCTTGCCTAAACGCGTCGTTTAACTTATCCATGAATTCGTCCTTGGACAATCCTGCGGCAATTGGAGGAAGAAAATTAACGCTAACTCTTCCAGGTTTTTTAATAAAACCGCGGCGCGGCCAAAAAGTTCCGGCATTGTGGACTACCGGTACTACCGGGCAATTGCTTCTTTCATAAAACATGGCGATCCCCCTTTTTAAAGGAACATATTCGCCGGGGAAGGAGCGCGTTCCTTCCGGAAAAATCACCACATGGTGTCCATTTTTGATGGATTTTTCAACTCTGCGGACGGCGTACATAAGGGCTTTTATGCCCTGATTGCGGTCTATGGCAATGGCTTCCGCTTTACGGGATAGAGCTCCAAACAGCGGAATGCTCAACAATTCTTTTTTTAGAACGAAAACCGGATCTTTAAATTTATGGATCAATATTAGCGTTTCCCAAGTGGATTCGTGGCGCAGAGCATAGATCGCCGGCCCCTGCAGCAGGTTTTGTTCATTATCTATGGTGAAACTTATGCCTCCAATTTTTTCTGTGATGAAGTTCAGGGTCCGTGACAAATACTTCCAAAAAGCGAAAACGTATTTTTCATCAAAAAATACCAGAGGCATTCCTAAAAAGAGCGCTCCAGTGATCGTCGTAAAAAACATCGCATTGAAAATTAGAGACCTGACCAATAACATCTTCAATCCTCAAAACTTGCCAAAAAGCGTTTTTAGGAGAACATACGCGACTTTATGAAATTCTTTAATACAATTTAGAAGAAAATTAAAGTCAAATTTAGACTTCACGGCACAGGGGTAAATTTTTAACTCGCACGCGACATGCTTAAGCTCCATTATGCTGCGATACATGTGATAATCCGATGTAACGAGCAAAATTTCATCTATGCCATTGGACTTTACCCAGGAAATTATTTCCGCAGCGTTTTCTTCCGTGTTTTTTGCCTCTTTCCCAAGGATAATGCGAGCTCCATCCACCCTTGCGTCGCCAAAAATATCCCTGAAAGACGTTTTTTCATAAACTCCAGATATAAATATGTTGCTCTGCCTATTGCTGCCAACTGAACGGAGCGCGTGCGCTATACGGTTGCGTCCTCCCGTTAGCACGACGATATTTGGCGAGCGTAAATCATGCTCGTCTGTGTAAGAAGCAGCATTCCAAATAAAGACGACACAGCCAATGCTCCACAGGATGAATGCTGTAAGGCAAAATCCAGAAACCAATCGCATCAATCGATCCACTCGTCATTGTTCAGGAAAAACAAGACTGTGTTCTTAGATGTAGTCATGACGAGAACTGTGGTAATCACCGGAATCACAGCAGCTATCAATAAATATTTCAGAGTATTAACGTGCAACAGCTCCGCGGATAGAATAAAGTTCATGCCCAGAACCGTCAGCGCTCCAAACACAATAGATATAAACGATGATCTTACTCCTATGGCGAAATAATATCGCTTAAATTGGGAAGCTATATACGAGTTGCTGGCTCCAATCAGCTGCAAAATTTTCACTATGTTCTGATGAACGGTCAGGGTTTGCCTGGTGATAAAGATTACCGTGGCGCAAACGGTAAGGAATATCAATATGGACAATAGAATCGCGAACGAAAACAATCCGTTACTGATTTTCAAAATGGGAGCGTACCAGTTGGCGTGATCGTGTATTCTAACGCCATGAGAAACCTTAGATAATTTATCCGACAGCATCAGAAGATCAACGCGCGTGTTCCTGTCGGTCTCCACGTCAAAAATTGTTGGAAATGGAAAATCGTCCGGGATTGCGGTACCGCTCAACCACGGCTCTATGATTTTCAGAATATCCTCTTCACGCAGCTGGCGCGCCGATTTTATGCCGGGAGTCGATTGTATTATCTTCATAATCTCTTCCCTTTGCTTTTCCGTAAGCGATTCTTCAGCTCTATCTGCATTGGACTGAAATTCTACCGTAACGCGACCGCAAAGAGCCTTGCTCCAATCGGACGTTAGATTATGCGTAAAAAAGCAACTCATTATGGCTATGGTCACCGAATACATTAGGAATCCAATTATAAATGGAATAAATCCGCTGGATTTGTCGCTGTTGAAATTAAAATCGTAATCGTACTTCAATAAAGAAAACATTTTTATACGTCTCCTTTGGTAGCTCTGTTGGCATTTAAGACAATGCGACCATTTTCCAGGGTGAGCTCATTGTAGTGAAACGTGTCCACAAATTGTCTATAATGCGTCGCCACGATGACGCAGGCCCCCATTTTGTGCATGCCATAGAAAAGATTCATGAGCTTGTGGGCTATGTTCTCATCTACGTTTCCCGTGGGCTCGTCCGCCAGCAATATGTCAGGGCGCGTGACGACGGCGCGAGCTATGGCAACCCGCTGTTTTTGTCCGCCCGAAAGAGTATCCGGGAATAAATTAAAACAATTCCCCAATCCAACCCAATCAAGAATTTCCTTCGCCTGGCACTCGCGACGCCTTACTGTTTCTCCGATCACTTTCAATGGAAGGGCTACATTTTCCAGAACAGTCAGATGAGGCAACAGATTGAAATCCTGAAAAACCACGCCTATGCGCCGTCTCAGCTCGAACAATCCCTCCGGAGGAATTCTGGTCACATCGTTATTGAACATTTTCAGCATACCGGAGGACGGCTTTACTCCCATATACAGGAGCCTCATCAGCGACGTTTTACCCGCTCCGCTAGCTCCGGTAAGAAAGTGAAACGACTTTCCGTGTAAAGACAGCGAAATGTTCTTCAAAATTGGAACGCCGTCTTCATAATGCAGCATCACCTTATCCATCGTGATGATCGGCTCTCCCTTAGGCATACTCTCCTCAAATAACCTTGCTTCACAGTCAGTTTAGCACATAAACCGGGTTCAAAATAGGCCGCAGATTTTTTCGGTTTTTTGAAAAAGTTCGAAACTTTTCACTTCTTTGAAATCCAAATCCAGGTATTGAGAGCCAGTTAGAGAAAAATAGTAATTTTGGTAGCCTTCCAATTTACGCGCTGGCTGGACATATTTTGCCCATTCGCTGACCGGAGGCAACTTGCCGGTTCTGCTGTGGGAAACCAGCATATATTCCCGGGAGCGCAAAATCTCTTCAACATCCATCGCAATTTCTCCGGACTCTAATCCGACGGACACTATTTTCTCCATCTCGTCTTCCGTAAGAACGCTCAGCAGGCTGGCGCGCCCCTGTGGATCCAAAAACAAACAACTCCCCAAACCATCCAGCATGTAGTACTCTTCATGGCTCTTTGTGGCGCAAATGTTGGAGAAGAAACCTGCAAAGATCGGGTCTCTCAGATGATTTTTTTCGTGAGCTGGCAAATATTTAAAAACACTCTCGGTATAAGAACTGAAGTAATGATAAGCCGACTTTTTTATGCTATTTTCGACGTCTTTGAGGTAATTCTCCGACCCCTTTTTTATAAAACGATCTATATATCCGCAGTTGAAGGCTTCCACGGCTATTTTTTCATCCGCAGCTCCGGTTAAAAGAATCTTTTTAATATTCTCGCCTTTAACGGACTTGCAAAACTCAACCCCATTCATTTCTGCCATTGAATAATCGACTACTAACGTAGAAATTTGAGCAAACCTGCTCAGATCATAGATCTTCTGATGCAGCTCATTCAAGTTGAACATAATGGATTTCCAATCGGACATACTTCCTTCGTCATCGCGGCGTAGCAAATTAGAGCAATCCAAGTAATTGGAGGAAGATGTTTCGTTTATGAAATCAAGCGCTTTCAATGGGTTGGCAAACTTTCTGACTGTCATATTCTTGAGTCGCAGCGACTCTAACATAAGCTCCGAAAACGCTGGATCATCATCCAAAAAAACGACAGTCGTAGGGAAGTAACAGCCCAGAATACCGGCCACATTCACACCAACAGAGCACGCCGTAGTCCACTCTACCATATCTAATTTCTTCCTCCAATTCGCTTATCAGCTGGTCCAGGTATCAAAGTAAACCTCCCCTTCCCTATGATCAGCTTTTATTTTTGATCCTTCTGGTAATTCCATGGCGATAATTTTACGCGCTATTGGGTCATGAAGTTCCTTTTGAATGCACCTTTTAAGGGGGCGCGCGCCATAATTCTGATCGTAACCGATCTCGCAGAGCCAATTTTTAAGATTTTCGCTAAAAGTAATGGAGATTTTCTTCTCCTCCAGCCTTTTGGCAAGATCAGACAATTGTATTTCCACAATGCCTTTCATGTTTTCTCGAGAAAGCGAATTAAAGACTACTATTTCATCCAGTCGATTGATCAACTCTGGTCTGAAGGTCGCACGTACCGTTTTCATCACTTCGGCTGATAAAGTTTCTTTCGAGAGAGATTTATTCTGGAAAAACTCGTACCCAAGATTGGACGTAAGCACGACGATCGTGTTTTTAAAATTAACGTTATGGCCAAGCCCGTCGGTCAAACGCCCTTCATCCAGAACCTGCAATAAAATATTAAAAACGTCGTTGTGCGCTTTTTCAATTTCATCAAATAGAATTACCGCATAGGGGCGTCGCCGAATAGCCTCCGTGAGCTCGCCGCCTCGTTCGTAGCCGACGTACCCGGGCGGCGCGCCAATTAACCTGGAAACCGAATGCCTCTCCATATATTCGGACATGTCGATTCTTATCATGCTGTTTTTATCATCGAAAAGAAATTGTGCCAAAGTTTTAGACAGTTCCGTTTTGCCTACTCCGGTCGGCCCAAGGAACAAAAATGATCCCAATGGCCTATTGGGATCCGAGATTCCGGCTCTGGATCTGCGAATGCAATCGGCCACCGCACTGATGGCCTCATCCTGTCCCACTATTGACTCCCGTAATTTGGTTTCTATGGACAAAAGGCGCTCTTTTTCTCCCATCAGCATTCTTTCCACTGGAATTCCGGTCCAGCGCGATACGACCACCGCTATATCGTCGTCGGTGACCTCGCTGTGTTTTCGGATATGCGACTGTTCCTGTTGAAGTTCGTTTAATCTTGCCTGCAGATTCGGCAACGTGCTGTACAACAACTCTCCAGCCCTGGCGAAATCGGCGTTCCGCTGAGCGATTTCCGCCTCTTGCCTGGTTCCCTCAATCTTACTCTTCACATTTTTCACTTCGTCGATGTTTCTCTTCTCCAAAGCCCAGCGTTCGTTTAGTTCCAACGATTGTTTTTCCAGAAATTCCAGCTCGGATTGGATTTTCGCAAGGCGTTCCTGAGAGGAAACGTCGCTTTCTTTTTTCAGCACCTCCTGTTCGATCTTCAGCTGCATAATTTTGCGATCTAGCTCGTCGATCTCCTCTGGCTTTGAATCCATAACCATCTTCAATCTGCTGGCGGCTTCATCCATTAAATCGATGGCCTTGTCCGGAAGAAATCTGTCGCTGATGTACTTATTCGAGTATGTACAGGCGGCAATCACCGCCGAATCGCTTATGTGCACGCCGTGGTGAAGTTCGTATTTTTCTTTCAGACCACGCAGTATGGAAATTGAATCTAGTATGGTTGGTTCATTTACAAAAACCGGCTGGAATCTGCGGGCAAATGCAGTGTCTTTCTCTATGTATTGGCGATACTCGTCCAGCGTGGTGGATCCGATACACCTCAATTCGCCGCGAGCAAGAGCCGGCTTCAGCATATTGGAAGCATCCATGGCTCCTTCGGCCTGGCCGGCGCCAATTAACGTGTGAATTTCATCGATAAACAGAATAACGCTATTGCTTTCGGACACCTCCTGCAGAAGCGCTTTAAGTCGCTCCTCGAATTCTCCACGGAATTTTGCTCCCGCAATCAATAGCCCAAAATCCAGCGACATTATCCGCTTATTTTTTATGGAATCAGGAACGTCCTGTCTAATTATTCTCGTAGCCAATCCCTCGGCGATGGCGGTTTTTCCGACCCCCGGTTCGCCGATCAAAATGGGATTGTTCTTTGTTCGCCGTGATAGAACCTGCATGGTTCTTCTAATTTCTTCGTCACGCCCGATGACGGGGTCTAATTTTCCATCGCCTGCGAGCTTAGTTAGATCCTTCGCGTATCTGTCAAGCGCTGCCAAATCGGATCCTCCATCCGCCGCGTTGGTAGCTTTGTTCATGCTAATCCTCCAAGCATTTTTTTAATTCCAGCCGCAAACTGCCACAACCATTTTATAAGGTCACGCAAACGAATGCAAAAGGCAGATTATATACGAAAACTAGTAGGAGGAGTGCAGCGCGCACTCTCCGATCTCAGTATGGTTTCCTTTTATAGGCAAGAGCGGCGATCCTGCTGGCCTTTGCAAGGCACGTTACTTTAACCCTGGCGAAGCCCTTTGCTCTGAAACCCAACAATTCTGCCGCGCGCTGGGTTACGTCTATTACGCGGCGATTCGTTTTGGCAAATGGCCCTCTGTCATTGACCAGTAGCCGCACTCTTTTGCCATTTTCCAAATTTTCCACTACCACCACCGACGGCAGAGGCAGCGTTCTATGAGCCGCGGTAAGTTTATTCTTCCTAAATATAACGCCGATCGCGGTCGGAAGGCCTTGGCAGTCGTACCCGTACCAACTTGCCTCGCCGATGGCCGCATATCGGTAATGCACCTGCGGATAATACATGACGCCCTTTATCCTATATGGCCTTTCGCTGCCGTGGTGCCAATATTTCTCGCCGGTGTATTGGGGCGTGGTGGAGCAGGCTCCCAATAAAACCAACGGGACATAGAGCAGCTTGAAGGACAATGAATTTTTGAGAAAATCTGCTACCATGTCGTTTATGTTTGCAAAGTCAGTTACGGAGAGCATCTTTGTCCCGAAAAACAATGAAAGACTACGTAACGGGCGTAAAATTAAACATCGTCAGGCATTCTATTATAAAACCAGCCAAAACAAAACCTGCGCCCATGCTCTCGCTTTCGCCTTTATCGGGAGCGGAAATTCGACGGGTAAGAAACGATGATCTTTTATCCCTAGACCGCAAATCCCAACGCAAATTTGTGCCGGAAAAAGTCATAGATCTACATGGATTCACTCAAAACGAAGCGTTTTCTGCGCTGCTGAGCTTTTTTATCCAGTGCCAAGCAGATGGGACAAGAAAAGCGCTTGTGATAACCGGCGGAAATTCCATGAAAGAATCCGTTCTGCGCGATTCTTTTTCCCAATGGGTACGCGATTCATTCGGCAACTACGTCGCGGCCTGTTCCCAATCCCACAGACGGCACGGAGGTCAAGGAGCTTTCTACGTTCAGCTGAAAAAAAACAAATCCCCATCAAGCGACGGAAACGGGCACATCCTTTAAAAATGATTTCAGTAGAATTTTTACATTGGAGTTCACGGCCATATCCTGTAAACTTTTGCTCCCGTGCGTTCCAGTTAAAACGCACACGCGATCTTTTCGTAAATTACTCAGCAGAACTATGGCAACGCCGCTAAAATCCCCGTCTCTGAGATCATAATCGCTCAAAAAGAAAATTTTTTCCTTTTGGGGAAACGATTCTATGAAATCCAGAGCATCCCTACTTTTTGTGAAGAACTTAACGGAAAGGTCCGGAGTGTGCTTTCCCAGCAACTTTTCAAAAACTCCACAAACAGCTATATCATCATCCAAAACCACAACCGTATCGCCTTTTCGAAACGCCAGCTGTTTAAGAAGCCACTCCGGACAGCCCGAAATCGGCAATTTCACCGAGAAAGCGGTGCCGCCGCCCTCCTTCGTTTCAACCTCCACCACTCCATTGTAGGAATTGACAGTCTCAATGGCTTGACTGAGCCCTAAACCACGGCCCTCGTGCTTTGTGCTGTTGAAATCCCTAACACCAGCCATGATCTTTTCGGCTATTTTTTTCGGCATCCCAACTCCGTTGTCTCTGACGGTGATTTTTACATCTTTGCCGTCCTCGACTTTAACGGACACTTCCACAACTCCACAATTTTTGTCACATGCCTCCACCGCGTTGTTTAGAATGTTGGAAATCATGCGTTCAAAACCCAACATATCTCCATAAATAAACGTAAACTTATCCAGAGAATCGAAGGAACCGACAAACCGCACGCCAATGTCCTTATATTCGTACTCCTTGTTTCTTATGATATTCTCCAGAGCGAGGCAAACGTGGATATGTCCCGCATAAGCTAGGCCAGACTTTCTCTCATACTCGCGGTACTTGTCCTGCAACGTTCCGAAAATATTCTTTATACTACCGACCACGTCTCCGAGAGTCGCGTGATATTCATCTGAAACATCAGATGTTTTTATTATACATTCAAGGCTTGATAGCGGGGACACAATGTCATGCAAAATCCGCGCCGTAAAAGTTCCGAACTCTTTTTGGTCCTCAATCCTTATTCTCTGCGCTTGATTTTCCTGCTCAAGGGCTTCTGCTTTTTTTCTATCGGTGATATCAATTGATATGCCCAGCAGCCCGATGACCTCTCCTGAAGGATCAAAAAGAGGCGTTTTACAGGACAAATAACTGCCGGGTTTACTTTTCATAGAAACCAGCTCTTCTCCCTCATATGGCTCCCTAGTTTCCATGACGCGAATATTGGCCTCATTTAAAAACTCAGCCTCTTCTGACGGATGGAAATCATAGTTGGTTTTGCCGACAATTTCATCTCGCTTGCGTAACCCAAGCCGCTCAGCTTGCAAGTTATTGCAGCCAAGATAGACGTTGTCACGATCCAACCAGTAAACATGGATGGGCAATTCCCCTATAATCGACTGAAGCAAAGCCTTTTGCGTCTGTTCGCGCGCCAACGCCAACGATAACGCCTCTTTTGAATTGGAGTCTTTCTTGAATGAAGTTATCTCCATAACGGCGTCCCTATTTTCGATGGCGTAGGAATGGCCAGCGTGGATTGAATTTCTGTAATCCAACAAAAAATCCGAGATATTGTCAAACGAGGAAACGGTAAAACGCGGAGACAGCCACTTTACCGCCTTTTGCAGACTCGGAAAGTGGTGAAACATCGCTGTTACAGCACTGTTGGCGCTTCCTATATGAAACAAATAGATCTGCTTATTTAGATGCAACAGAGGCAGCGTAAGAATCCACGTCGTCTCCTCCACAATATACAGATTCCCGTTTGTCGTGTCGGTACCGTGAGTGGACGCGAACTCACTGACGCTTTTGGCAAAGGCAGCGGCAAAGTCCGGATCATTTTCCATTTTTTTTACCACAAGATTCCTGCAATTTTTATAGTGCGGATTGTTGACGTCGGAGATACATTCTTGCCAGTCCTTTTGAACAAATCCGGGCATATCGGGTTTGCACCTGCTAATCCATCTCTCCTGCTCGCAATAGCCGCTTTTTATGGCCTCCTGTATTTCTTTTTCAGAACACTTTTCCAGGGGTTTTGGCAGATAGTTGTATCTACTCAGATATCCGGTACGGGCTTCATATTTCTCGCAGGCCGGAGGGTCAAATTCTTTATAAATTAAATCAATTGCCGCCTGGGTTCTCTCCCGGTCGTCCGGATTATCAGTGTGACTTTCCCAAAAATACACCACCGCGCCGCTGATGGGCTTTTCCGGCGCAAAATTACGAAACATGGCTATAGTTGATTTTATTTCGTCAGTTTTTTCCATCGTAACCTCACTTTTCCGATTTGTATGACACATAGAATCAAAAATGTAACAATTCCAGATAGAAAAACGCTTAACACGTAGGCGAAATTAAATCCCGCAAAGGTTGCGCTCAATAAACGCTCCAACGGCCTGCAACTACGCTGTCGTGCCGCCCAAAGAACAAACAAACTTTGCCGTGAAATGCTTTCCAGTTGAATACCACCTACGCGGAACACAAACCCACCTCGCACACTAGCCATCCAGAACTTGCAACCCACGGTATATCCTGCAAAAAGAAAAAGCAAGAGGGCCAATGCCGTTTTGTAAAAGATATTGCGCAAAATTTTCCTAATGCGTTTTGAAGATGGCTCCAATTGCTTTTGCCATTCTACGCAGTAAGAAGTTAATTTTTCCACTATATCAGCGAACGCAGCGCTTGGTGCCGAAGGTTGGAATCGAACCAACTACCTACTGATTACGAATCAGTCGCTCTACCATCTGAGCTACTTCGGCGACAGAAAGAATATTAAAACGCAATCCGTTACTGTGATTATATTATCTGGAATAATATTCGATGACAATGTTTGGTTCCATAACTACTGGATATGGAACATCTTCCTGCTTGGGAACGTTGACAAACACGCCGCTGAGGGCTTTCAGATTAACGTCCACATAGGTTGGAAGATCCCGCTCGGTGGATTGAGCCGCTTCCAAAATAGCGACGTTTTTCTTCGATTCTTCTTTGATTTCAATAAGATCGCCTTCTTTTACGCTGTAGGAGGCTATATTCACAACGCGACCATTAACCTTCACGTGGCGATGATTGATCAGTTGCCTAGAAGCAAAGACCGTGGAGGCAAATTTCATCCTATAAACGACGGCGTCCAATCTACGCTCCAACAAACCAATGATATTCTGGCTGGTGTCCCCTTTCATCTGGGACGCTTTCTGGTAAACGCGCCGAAATTGTCTTTCCGTTAAGTTGCCGTAGTACCCTTTTAGTTTTTGCTTTGCCAAAAGCTGCACCCCATAGTCCGACGGCTTCTTCTTGTTGCTGCCATGCTGTCCAGGAGCATAGTTTCTATCGTTTATGGGACTTTTTGCGCACCCCCATAGGTTAACACCCAATCTCCTATCAATCTTGTGCTTAGCAGCGAGGCGTTTGCTCATCGATAACATTCCTTCCCAATAACGCACCACGCACGATGTTAACCCATATCATCAAAAAGTCAACGGTTTTGCCGCCTCAGGAGAAGTAGCAAAGAAAGCCTTAAAAACGATTAGACCAGATCAAAATCCGAGTAGCCAACCACCTTATAGGTAGCATCCGGCGAATTGCGCTCGATCTCCATCAGTTTGTCTTTGGGAGCTTTGCCGCCCTTCAGAGACTCAATGTCGGCTATATCACACAACTGCAAGGTTGTCGGCGTTATGCTCCAAATCTTCTTGATCATAATCTCTCCGCAATTCAGAATAACCACGGTGGATTCTGGGACCAAATTAGTGGACGGCTCCAGATACAGCGTTGAAGAAGCGCTGAAATGAGGCTTAAAATAACCGTCGGCCTTGATGGCGAACACCTCGTTCTTCGTGCCCAGCTCCGTCGGACGCTGCCTCCATTCGCTGGACGAACAGATTTTTATGGTGAGCTTCGACGGGTCCGCAGCATCCGGAGCGACGCAATAGAGCGGCATTCCACTTTCGCGAGATATCATGTCCGATCTTCTCTTTCTACTGAATTCCACCGGCGTGACGATCTGGCTTTCGTGCGAGATCTCCTGCAGAAGCTCCGCCGGCTCGCATCCGAAAGCGTGCGAAAGCCTTCTGATGAGATCTGTATTCAGTCTTCTAGAACCAGACTCCAGGCGCGACAGGTAAGAAATGGAAATGCTCGTAATCTCCGATAAAGTTTCCAGAGTGTAGCCGTTCCTTTTGCGCAGATACTTAAGATGCGTCATGGGAGCATCTTTCCTCTTCCTGCCGACCCTTTCGTTTGCCTTCATTTCCAGAGAATTCGCCTCTGGAAAACCAAGGTCCTTCATGGGACTTAAACTTTGTCTTGCCATATTAATCCACCTCCAATAAAAACACACCTGCCTGTATACCAAAAGACAAAAATAAAGTCCATACTTTAAATTTGGAAAAACGCAGTTTATTTCAAATATCATAAAATTTTATGGAATTATTTTCCTGAAAATACGAATTATTTCGTAAAATTTAGTAAAATGCACAATTTTGTTGCAAAAACGCCATTTTATTACCATACTGTACACGTGCCAGACATTGAAAAAACTCGCATTTTCGGTTGTTTTTGTATTTTTGTCAAAATTATGACACGAATAGACAAAGAACGGCCCAAGCATGATTTCGTTAAAAAACAATGGATTGAAAGTTTCGCGCAAAAAAAAGTTGTACGAAATACACAATGACAAAAAAGTTGTCCAGGACAAAATTAAATTATCGACATATAAAGCGTATGACTATTCAAAGATCTATCATCCATTGAAAAATAAGAAAGTAAGATTACACCGATTAAAATTTGTTGACGCATTCTGTTGCATGGAATTTTACGGCAAAGATGACGAGCCGACCCAGGCGCAGGCGATTTCCATGAGGGAAATATCACGCCGACGCCGCAAAATTAGAGCCAAAAGCAAAAGGAAGTGGGCAAGCGGAGAGGAAGTCGTAAATTGGTTGGCTTCCGTTGGAATAGAGGTAAAACACGAAGCCGAAGACAGATACATTATAAAAGGTAGGGTATACGCGGCGAATCACATAATGGTCTTTGCAAATAAAAAACGCATCGAGCTTGGGTTGGAACCATTTTATATGGAGGGAATTACCGAGTGCTAAAGACTGGGCAACCTAGTCGGCCGCGCCCAAAGATTACACCTTATTTTGTGTGAAATTTCACAAAATTTTGTTAAATTTTCAAAAGAGACATGTGGTTTTTTGGCAACATAACGCGCACATAGTCGCCAAAAATGTTGCTAATCAAAAAACGAGGATGTATGGTGATTGCGTTTAACTATGGAGATAACAAATGAAAAAAGTAGTATTTGCTGCGACGGCGTTTTTGTCGTGTGCGGCGGCTCTTGCCAGCGACGAAGTGTCTGTGACCACCGTCGACGAGGGCGCTGTTCCGTGTGAGTGCGCGTTCGACAGCGTGTACCTTGGTCTTGGTGCTGGCGGAAGCTTCCTCAAGAGCAAAGCTGAACATGACAAGCTTTCGGGGAGCAAGAGCTTTAGCCGTTTCATCGGTTCTGTGTTTCTGGGTGCCGGAAAGTCCTTCAAGAAGTTCTACATCGGTGCGGAAGGCTTGCTTGACTTCACGAAATCCAAGAGCGCCGATATCGAAAAGGAGACAGGCGGCGTGACAGTTAAGGGGACTCTGCGTAACGGTGGCGTCTCGCCTCAGCTTGGCATCAGGCTCGGCGCGATTGTTAAGGATAGTTGGTTGATTTTCCTCAAGGTCGCTGGTGTGTACAACAAGACTTCGTTGAAGATTGGCGATCGTGAAGGCAGCTGTTCTAAGCTTACACCGGCGCTTTCTCTCGGTGTGGAGAAACTCTTCTGCAAGAAGTTTTCCGCTCGTCTAGAGGGAGAATATGTGTTTTCGGCAAACAAGACTGCGCAGTACACTATCGACAATAAGGATGTGGACGTTAAGATCAAGAACGAAGGCGGTTTCGTCATTCGCGCTTTGGCAGCTTACAACGTTAAGTACTAATAGTCTGCTTCTCGTTCAAAAAGGGCCGCGTGTTTGCGCGGCTCTTTTTTTCAAGTTTTTCCGCCCTTATTCTCGCGTCGCAATGCTGGAGATATCCGCCAGCAGCAGTCGAATGTCTCTGGTCTCGAACAACCAAACGATGGAACTGATAACCAGAAACATAAAAACAAAAAAAGCGCTGATGTAATTTATGATGGAAGCGTCCGGCAACAGTTTTCGATGAATTGTCGGGATGGTATGGGTGTATTCCCTCTGAAACAGCCGATGCCCTATTAGAAACATAGACTTGTCATTTTTTTGTATGAATTCAAAGAGGCGGTTTCTGTGTGCATTAATTTCGCCTTGTTCGCCGTCCAAGCCACGGTATTTCCCTTTAAAGCCAAGAGACAGCGCCTGCAAATAAATCTCCGCTTTTTCCGTAGAAAGCGGCTCGTTTTCCAGAAACAATCTGCCGATTTTCTTGAAGATTTCGTCTCCGGCGATTTGAGTCCCGAAATAACGATATTCCAGCATATTCTCTTCCCAATATTGCTTACCATCCCAATCCATATTTAGGAAAATTTCATCCGCAAGGGCTGCCATCACATAGACAACGTCCTTTAAATCTTCGCTCAGGGACAGCTCTTCGTTTTCCAGAGTGAATTTTACAAGCGAGCTCATGGATTTATGCAGAGCCGTGTGATCGACGTCGACAGTTTTTCGCAAAACGGCGCTTTGGTTATCAAAAATGACCGTGCAGAATTCTCCAAATATCGCCGCAAAGCTGGAGACGTTTCTGCCCATAATATAATTGCCGCCGGCATTCTGCATAGATGCAACTCACGAAACTTCCCGCCCCGATGGGCTGTTTTAAAGAATAAATTCACAATGGTTAATGATTTGTTTATGGAATAGCGTGTCGAGGTATTTTTTTATATGATAACCGGAACGGGGCTCGGAAGTTAAGTTCATAAAAATGACGATAAATACACGCGCCATAAAAAATCGCCACAACTGCTTGATTTTTACCTATATATTAGCGCTTTCCCTGATACCGATGGTCTTGAGGAACATTCTTCCCTACGACATGATCGAGAATCTTTATTGGGGGAAGGAGCTGCAGCCCGGATATTCCAAGCACCCTCCCCTATTCGCGTGGATTTCATTTTTCTTCTACAAATTGTCATTTTCTCGCCCTGAATCTCTGTATGTCCTGACTCAATTGAACCTGTCGCTGGGATTATTTTTCATTTTTAAAACTTCGGAGTTGATTTTCGAAAACAAAAGGAAATCCTATGCGGCCGTGTTGATTTTCTTGGCTTCAGCCGCCGCAGTTTTTGGCAATGAAAAATTTAACGCCAGCACCATTCTCATGTCGCTATTTCCATCAATGTTTTACTTTTTCCTTCGCCTGATAAAATTTAACAGAAAGAAAGACGCGATAGCATTGGGCGTTGCCTCCGCCTTAGCATTTCTCGGAAAATATTTCGCCCTTTTGTATCTCGGATGCATGGGATTGTTTTTGATTGCCAACCGAGAGTGCAGACACATCCTAAAAACGCCGCAGCCCTATCTCGCGGTTGCGACGTTTTTGCTTTGCATAGGCTGGCATTTATCATGGCTCTGGGACAACGACTTTGTGGCGGTAAAGTACGCTCTCGGCAAATCCATCGACGCTCAGCGGGATTTTTTCGCGCCGTTCAATTTTCTGCTCATGCAATCGATATTCTTTTCGACCTCGCTGTGGGCGTTCCGCCATTCGTATGCCTCAAAAATGAATTTCTTTCCAAAGATGAACGGCAATTTTTCCACCGAAGAAAAATTCATCATCTTTATCAGCATCGCTCCCGGCGCCATTTTGTTTTTTGCTTCTCTTGTGACCGGCATGAGAATAGGAAGCTTCTGGGGAACAAATATGCTCATGATGCTCGGTACTTACCTGCTGACAATTAATCCGCGCGAACCAAATTACGATAAGCTTTTCGTTTTTGCGCGGCGAATTTCCTGCTTCTTTGCCGTCGCTTTGTTTGTTAAGCTGGCGATTGCGAGATACTTTCTATGTCATTACGATCCAACAAACGCGCTCGATACCACCAAAATTGCGGCGCTCGTGGACCACGATTGGCGTCGCTGCTTCGGCAATCAAAAAATGACAATCTTGAAAACAGACAAGGCGACGGCGGAATTGCACATTCGTCTGCAAGACTCTCCTTCATCCTACAACATTGAGCACAACGATCTATTCCACATTTACGACAAATATCCCATGGACGCCAACTTGGCGGTGGTGTTTTTGTGCGCCAGAAACGACGGCCAGACGGAGCATTTCAAAAAATTCTACGGAAAAAGCATTTTGTTTGATAGTATGACCCACCTAATCGACGATTATGCGGTGTATTACGCTTTTTTGAATGTGAAAAACAATAGAAAAACGACGAGGAAATGATAGATATCAGCATCATAGTCCCATTTTACAATGAATCCGAATCCATAGACGGGTTCTTCAGCGCCATCATGCCGATTTTGAAGCGTCTGAAGCTTTCATTCGAAATTTTATGCATAAACGATGGAAGCAAAGATGGCACGCTGGAGCAGCTGATACGAAAAAAAAAGCAATTTCCTCAGCTAAAGATCATAAATTTCTCGCGCAATTTTGGGAAGGACGCCGCCATCACGGCCGGAATCGACTTTGCCGAGGGAAATTGCGCCATTCCCATCGACTGCGACCTTCAGGATCCGCCAGATTTAATCGCAGATATGGTGAAGAAGTGGAGGGAAGGGTTCGATATGGTCCTAGCGAAGCGCAGCGACAGATCGGAAGATTCTTCTCTTAAGCGCATAACGGCCGGCATGTTTTATAGGGTGTATAACCTGCTGTCGGATACGGAGTTACCGGAGAACGTCGGAGATTTTCGCCTCCTGGACCGTAGGGTTATTGACGCCGTTAAAGCTTTTCCGGAGCGCAGACGATTTATGAAAGGATTATTTGCCTTCGCCGGTTTTAAAACCACCTCGATTGAATATAAACGCCCCGAAAGAAGCAAGGGAACGTCCAAGTGGTCTTACTGGAGACTGTGGGGCTATGCCGTTGACGGAATTACTTCCTTTTCAATTTTTCCATTGAAAATTTCCATCTATTTGGGAATGCTTGTGACATTTTTGGCCTTTTCCCGCGGTTTGTGGATATTTTTCAGAACGGTATTCTGCGGCGTCGACGTTCCCGGCTACGCCTCCACCACAGTCGCTCTACTGCTTCTCGGCGGGATACAGCTGATGAGCCTCGGCGTAATCGGGGAATACATCGGCGGCATATACAACGAGTCCAAAAAGCGCCCCATCTACATTGTAAGGGACGTCATTTAGCGGCCTTGCCATCTCCCCTTGGCGATCTATCTTCCATCATCAAAGATAAGATTGCGCCGGCTATCAGGAAAACCAAAACGGCCGTTATGCCGCACTGATAGTCAGAAAGGCTGTAGAACTTGACTCCATCCGCCATGGTCCCGTCCCAGGAAAGATTTATCAGGTACCCCACCAATGGCATGAGTATAACTCCGCTCACCATGCTCATGGCGTTGAGGAAACTGGTGGCAGTTCCGCCGGCCGATTCCGGAAAAATTCTCATGGCAAGCGGATATGTCAATATGGCGCCGCAGCAAAACCCGAGGCCAAAAAATAGCGCGAAAATTGCCTCAACAGGCATTCCCGTGCAGAAAATCACTATTCCCATCAGTATTGCGCATAGCGTAACCGCGCCGACCATGGGTTTTTTGTAGCTATCCAGCAGCGTAGCTAGATAGGCGGAGGTCGGCGATCCTATCACAAGCCCCACATACAGCATGTTATTGGCAAAGACCGCAACTCCAGAGTCCACGTTGTACGCTTTTTTGATGAAAGAAACACCCCACAAATCGCCCAAAGCGCTCAAAGGAGCATAGAGCGCCATGGTGAAAAGCGCTAGTACCCAAGCTTGTCGTGACGTCACCACCATTTTCAAAGAATCGAATATGGAGTCTCCACGTTTTTGTCCGGCTGATGTTTTTTTGTCTCTCACGATCATCCAAATCAAAGCGGATATAAGCAATCCCACCAGAGCGAAGCCTTCCAGCAGGCCTTTCCATTCGAATTTCTGCACAATCTGCGATACAGCCGGCCCTCCTATCACTGGTCCAAGGCATCCAATTGATATGGTAATGGAAGACATCATGGTGGTTTTTTCAACCGGGAACCAGGTGGCGACGCTCTTCAGAGTTTGAACGAAGGCAAAGGAGGCCCCAAAACCTATCAGCATCTGACCGACTCCGGCGATGTAGCAATTGGAAGTGCTAACGAACACGAATATTCCAACGGCGCAAAGCGCGCTTGCTATGGTGGCAACTGTCCTCACTCCAAATCTATCAACGACAATTCCCGCTGGCACTTGCATGAGCGTGTAAACGAAATAATAGCAGCTGGTCAAGGCCCCGATTCCCGTCGCATCCAACTGAAAATATCTCATGAATTGTTCCATTAGAACCGTTGGGAACGAAGATCTAGCGACAAACTGATAAAAGAAAAATAACGACAGGACAGACCAGATAAGCGCCGGAGACACGCCGCTCTTCTTGCTATTATTCACCATAAAACTATTTCCTCTCAAACTTCAGAAGCTGAATCCTAGCTTTCTTTTCGGACAAGTTCAAGTACGCGCGGCCGCTGGGCATGCGGTCGATAATTTGGTTGATGGAACTTCGTTGAAAATTACTTAACATTTCAGATCTTCAAGCCGCTGTCGTTAACTTTTATTGGCAGCGACGGCTCAATGGAAAAAAAATTGTTTAATTTTTGGGCGGTTGGCACGATTTTCGCTTCCCAATTTAGGTAAGCGCCTTGAATTTCGCGGCGCCAAGTAGAGTTAGGGAGCTATGAATGTATTTTCCTAGAGTAGTTTTGGTGGTTTCTCTCGCTGTATTAGGTTTTTCATCCCGGGGAGCAGGCTATGGCGGTAATGCGGCGCCGCAGGAGCGTTATTTTTCCCAACACGATTTGTGCGAAAGCGAAATCGTAAAGGCCGAAAGAAAATATGGCATTCCGCATCGATTGTTGATGGCCATAGGAACGGTGGAATCCGGTCGCTCTCTGAATACCAGAGCGAAGCGAGCTTGGCCATGGACCATCTGCGCCGCAGGGAAAAGCTATTATTTTTCCACCAAAAGCGCAGCCATCGCCACCGTAAAAAGACTCCTGAACCGCGGAATAAGAAACATAGACGTCGGCTGCATGCAGGTGAATCTGTTGCATCATAGTCACGCTTTTAAAACCTTGGAGGAGGCTTTCACCCCCAAATATAATGTCAACTATGCGGCAAAATTCTTTATGGAGCTGAAAAATACATACAATTCCTGGACTCATGCCGTTGGCTACTACCATTCCAAAGCCGCCCGGTACTATAGGCCCTACTGCTCCGTTGTGTACAACACATGGGCTAGAGTGCGAAACAGCACCATCAACGAGTCCCTCGCCGTTCAGCAGGCCTCTTCGGAAATCAAGTCAAAAATATCCTTTCTTCCTTCCTACTATTCCTTGATCGACACTAAAATTTCGACAAAGCTACATCAATTGGGGCGGAAAACTATCAGCAGAACGGCTCCGAAATTTTTTGTAAGTAACGCAAAATAATTTATACTGGTGAGATATGGGAAAGGAACGGCGGTCGTGAGAATTCTGCTCTGCGGAGACGTGCTTGGTCGCTCCGGAAGGGAGGCCGTCGCCAAATATCTTCCGAATCTGAAAAAAGATCTGGCCATAGACCTGGTCGTAGTCAATGTAGATAACGCCGCCCACGGCTTCGGCGTTACTGGTGAAATGGCTCGTCAGTTTTTTGAAATGGGCGCGGACGTTCTTACCGGAGGGAATCACCTCTTCGATCAAAGGGAGGCCCCTGCCCTCCTGGAAAATGAAAAAAGGCTTCTGCGACCGGCCAATATGCCCTCCACGGTCGCAGGAACCGGAATCGTCGAAATATCGGTAAAGAACGGATTGAAAGCGGCCGTCGTTCACCTAATCGGACAAAGATTTATGCCGCTGATTGGTGAAAATCCCTTTGATTACATGAATCAATTTCTTCTGAAATACAAGATGGGCGTGAATGTGCATGCGATTGTGGTGGAATTCCACGCCGAAGCCACTTCGGAAAAAGTGGCGCTGGGTCATTTTTTGGATGGACGAGTTTCCGTCGTAGTTGGCACGCATACGCACGTCCCCACTGCGGACGAACGCATTCTGGAGCATGGAACAGCATTTCAAACGGATATTGGCATGTGCGGAGATTACGATTCCGTAATCGGAATGGATAAGAGGACGTCGTTGGATGGATTCGCAAAGGGATATAGTCGTGGGAAATTCTCTCCCGCATCCGGGGAAGCTACTTTCTGCTCTCTGCTGGTGGATACAGACGACTCCACCGGGCTGGCGACAGCGACGGAGACGATAACCATCGGCGGTCGATTGAAACCCTCCTCCAAATTAGCCGCGACCTTTATTCCTCGGCAGAAGCAATAGGGACATGCAGAGAGCAAAGCATGAAACGCAGAGGCTATACATGAACGCATACTTCCCTCCAAAATTCGTCCAAATTCTACCGGCAATCACGGACGCAGTCAGGAACGACGCTCCGATGGTGATGTAATATGTGCCGATGGCCGTCGCCCTAATGCGCGCGTCAGCCATGGAGCTTATGATGGACAGGAAGAGCCCCTGGATAGCCGTCATCTGTCCGCCCCAAAGAAACGCTCCCAGATAAACGCCAAAAATGGATTCTATAAATATAAAAGATAGATTCGCGATGACCATGCAGGCCATGCATATCCTTATCAGCATAGGTTTCCCAAATCTATCGGCGCACAGCCCAACCGGAAACGACATCAGAATCTGTCCCAAACTGACAAACATGCTCTCGGAGCCGGCGGTAGTTCGGGATAGATATTGGTTGGCGTAGATTGGCAACAGCGTTTCCGTAAAGTGTCCAAGCTCAAACATAAAGGCCAGAGCCAAAACCTTCCAAAATGCCACATCCAGCGACTTCAGATACCTCCTTCTGAACGGATTGCTGATGGTTCTGGGCTCGTTGGAGCTGCTCTTCGCCTCGGAGGGCGTTTTGATCTTCATTAGGCAAATTATTGCTATAAGCGCCGGAAAGGCAGCGCATGTGAACACTATTCGATAGTTATTGCCGGTAAAGTACATTATCAATATCGCTATGGGGATGCCCATCAGAGCCCCGACTGTTTTCATGGAACGGCTGAACCCATAGGCCATCCCTCTGTTTTCCGCAGGGCTCAAATCCGCTATCAGCGCATCCCGTGGAGTTGCTTGAAGTCCATTTCCTATTCTCTCCATCGCCCCGATCGCCGTTACCATAAACGAGGTGGCCGCTGTCGCCAGAAACGGCCTTGCGAACAGCGTAATTATGCATCCAATCATCAGGAAAAGTTTTCGCTCGCGCAGACAGTCGCTGATGGCTCCGACAAAAACGCGACACATGAAAGAAACAAACTCTATGATGCCGTCCATCAGGGCAACGGTGGCCTCTGTGGCATGGATTTCCGTTTTCATGAACATGCCAATCTGGCTATAGACCATGGTCATGGACATTCCCAGGAACAGTCCAAAAAATGAAACCGCAAAGACTCCGCGCGGAACCGCCTTGAATATGCGCAGAAAACCATTGGTGGAATCTTGTGAAATGACTTCTTGAGGCTTTGACGATCCTTCGAATGGCGACTTCTTTACACCTGTCATCCCTCACACCCCCCGGCAACGTGCCCGGAGCCTATCACAATGCGTTTTAAAAATCTAGGAAAAATTGTAACTTTTAGGGAGCTCGAAATTGCCTTGTATGCTCAATATAGCACAAACTATGCGACGCCCTTTAATTCTCCGACGACAGCTGGCCGTAGAGATAGCTTTTTCCCATTTCAAAGCCTAATTTCTGCTTAATCTCGGCCGTTAGCAGCAGTCGGAGCGCTTTTTCACGGGAAACATTGATGCGGGATTCCGTTTGCTTTTTCCCAAAAACGTCTTCTCTTAGAATTGATTGTAGAAAATATCTCACAAGCGGAATGAAATCCAATTCAGCCACGAAAGATCGCCCGCGGTCGCCGTATTCCTTCAGACTGTCCGGATCAATCTCCAGCAAAAGCGATATTTTCTTGAAAAATGAACTGAGTTCCTCGTCAGTCTCTCCAATGATTCTAACTATTTCACCATTGACAGCGGGCGAAGCGCCGGGCAGTAGCATCTGGCACAGCGATCGTAGGGTAATGTCATTGCGAAACGACGCCAGAGCGAAAATTTTGTTCTGCGCTAAAAAATGCTCGGTAATTTTTTTGGATTTGGCGTAGTCTCCGCTTTCCAGCACGAAAACGTTGTCTCCTCCGTTTAGAAACGGAGAAAGTTTCTCCAGGTGGCGGTCTTCGACGCCTCTAATGCAAAAGCAGTGGGTTCTCGTTTCGAACAGATCGCATTGCCCGCCGATGGCCTTTAGAGATTCGTCGACGGACGAAAAATGTGGCACGACCCTCAACCCCTTTTGGCGCAATTTTTCGCAGATAAAATCGCAGAACGCTACGAAAGTCTTTTTATAGTTGCCGTATAGGTAGAAAACGCCGCCCACGTCCACGTGTTTATCCTGTATGTGGCGAAAGTCAGTTTTCATGGGATAAAAACACTCTGATGTTTTCGACTACTCTATCGCTCAATTCCCTCAGCAGAACTACGCTGTTGCGGCCGTACAGCGAGAAAACGACTTCGCCCTGGGCGCTGGAAATGTTGCTGCTCCTTGAAACGCTAATCATTTTATGAAACAGCGCTTTTTGTTGAGAATCTTTAAGCGTAACGTCTGCGGTGTAATGTAAACGCAGGCGCTTGGCGTTGCCGTCGCTGGCAATGGCGAACGACTTCTCCAGTGAACTCAATTGAATTACCAGACGATAGCGGCGCTTGGAGAAACGCAGGTCTCGGAATGAATCCATCAGGTGGCGGCGCAATACCTGCCCGTCGCGCTCAGCTATTACGTCAACCGCAACGCTGCCGCAATCCACAGCGGCCGGATTTTCCTCATACAGCGGAGCTACAGAGCAACCTACGCAGAAGAAAAGCGGAAAAAGCCTGGACCTGATATTACTCATCCGTCCTCTCCAAAGCGGCGGCAAAATCCCTACGTTGCTCTCTTCAAACATAATTTTTGCAAACAGCATTTTTTATATTTTTTGCCGGATCCGCAGATGCAGAGGTCGTTGCGGCCGAGCTTGCCACTGCTCGCAATCCCAAGCATTTCGGATATGCTCTTACGATGGAAGCGGGCGTATAGAAACGCTGCGGCAATAGGCAAGCATTTCAGCAATTCCTCTCTAAACTCCGGAGTAACTTCCTTATTGAATAGAGGCGGCAAATCATCATCTTGCAAGTCGTTATCTGCAAACGCCAGCATGAGAATCACCATGAACGTCATCTTTTCTTCTTCGTCACGCATCATCGATTCAAGATTTCCCTCGGCAAGAATGACGCCATGGACAAAACCAATCGACCAGGCGGTTCCTCTGTCCGGAGTACTGTACAGAAACGGCACGAACGCTTTGTTGCGTAGCTGAATGCCAACTTCGTTCCAGTAGCGCATTAGCAACTTAACGAAAAGGTAAAACTGCTCTTCGTCCTCAAATGACATTTCGTTTTCATCATCGTCCCCGCACACCTTGTGTAAGAAAACGTTTGGAGTAACAATACTCGGACTGCAATGAAGCGCCGTAAAAAACCCGTCCACCATTTCCAGAGACATGGCCTCTTCGTTGGGGAGACCATACAGAATATTGTTTAACTCTTCGATCTCTTCGTCGCAAAGAGGTTTCGACGCCTCAGCATCTTGACTAACTGGCATAACCTTTTCCTCCTAAATAAATATTAAGCAATACTACCAAACATGTCTTTGGGATAAAAGATGGTCTGAAATTAATGTTGCGCTAATCCTGCGAAAAGTGTATAAGCTACCTGTTTCCGGCGGTACTTGTTATCTTCCGGAGCGTTTTTTGTTGGATGAAACATGAGTCTTTACGAGAATGTTTTTATAGGACGACAGGATCTTTCTCAGCAGCAGATTGAGGCGCTGGGGGCAGGTCTTGGCCTTTTTGTTACGCAAAATTCCGGAGAAGTGGTCCGCAGCGAATATTGCGGCTCCAGGAATTTGGCCTATCCCATCAAGAAAAATCATAAGGGACACTATTACGTGATGCAGATAAAGGTTTCCGCCGAAACCGTCGCCGAATTGGAACGAATCATGAGGATTAACGATGATATAATTCGCCACCTGGTGGTCAGGGTTAGCAAATTTGATGATAAAGATAATTTGATTACCCAGATGAAAACGTCCAACGATGATTTTGCCGCATCCCGGGACTCTGGGTATCGCCACTCCAGCAACAGGACCAATGTCGCGGAGTCTGGCGCTGTCGTTGCTGCTGAAGCCGAGGAGGTCTCTGCCTAATGGAAAACGATAGACCAAAGATGAGGGAGAGATCGACGCCCTGGAAGAGGATGAACTTCAAGAAGAAGGCTTGTCCGTTCGAAAGCGGAGTTATGAAGATTGACTACAAGGACCCGCGCACGCTTCAAAAGTTCATTTCAGAAAACGGGAAGATAATGCCGTGCCGAGTCTCCATGGTTTCTGCACGAAAGCAGAGAGCGCTGGCTTTGGCCATAAAGAGAGCTCGATATCTTGCTCTTTTGCCGTATGTCGCTGAACAATGAGACTGTTTCTCTGAGTTCCGTGTTTTGCCATAGCGATGAGTGATTTAAACGGGTGGCTGTGCCTGGATAAGCCTGCCGGGCTTTCGTCCAATCTTGCGATGATTAAAGTCAGAAAAGCGCTGAAGCAAAAAACCGGATACGTGGGAACCTTGGATCCATTCGCAGCCGGCGTCCTTCCCATTGCCGTGGGAGAAGCGAGAAAGTTCATCAGATTCATCGAAAATTCAGAAAAAAGGTACGTTTTCACGGCGTCCTTTGGAGCATCTACGGATACCCTTGACAAAGACGGGCAAATCATGGCTCGCACGTCCAAAATTCCCTCCAAAAACGAAATTTTAGAGGTTATCGGTGAATTTTGCGGTGAGATTGAACAAGTCCCGCCAATTTTTTCCGCCATAAAGATACGCGGGAAAAGGGCCTGCGATCGAGCAAGAAACGGCGAGAATCCGCGTATGCCTTCCCGAAGAGTAAGTATATTTTCACTTGAACTAACAGAAGAAAATCTGGAGCAAGGAGAGGCTACTTTCAAAGTTTCTTGTTCAAAGGGAACTTACGTGCGCAGTTTGGCCAGGGATATGGCAGAAAAAATGGGCTCCCTGTGCCATGTAAAAAGCTTGTGTCGTAGCAAATCAGGTTTTTTTTCTCTAAAAGATTCGATTTCTCTGGAAAAGTTGGTGGAAATAGTAGATACTGCGGGGGCGGCAGATGTTTTGATTCCGCTTGAAAGACCGCTGGACGACATCCCGGCTTTGTATTTGGGGAATCGCGACGTTGCTATGCTGCAGAATGGGCTTCGCTTGACCATCGAGGAAAAGAAGCTTTTCTCGTCGGAAGTTAGGATTTTCGACAACGCGAGACAGAAGTTTCACGGAGTTGGGTTTGTATCCGGCAGTGGCGAGCTGAAGGCCGTCAGAATGTGTGCCAGATGTGGGGAGATTACATAACGATGTCGGGAAAAAGTGAGATAATAGGTAGGTTCGCTACGCGCGATGGAGATACTGGTTCTCCGGAGGTGCAGGTGGCGATTTTGACCAGCAGGATCGACGAGCTGGGCGAGCACCTGAAGATCCACGTGAAGGATTTTCATTCCAGAAGGGGGTTGCTGGCCATGGTAAGCAGAAGGAGAAAGCTGCTCGATTACCTGAAACGGGTTAGTAACATGCGGTATTCGAAGTTGATCGCGGCCTTGGGGCTGAGAAGATAGTTTTGCATTATTACGGGAAAAAATTAATGGCAATAAAAAAAGAAATGAAATGGGGCGGTAGAAAGCTCTCCATTGGGACAGGTTTTTTTGCGAACCAGGCCACAGGGTCTGCGCTAGTGAAGTATGAGGATACGATAGTGCTTTGCACCGTCGTTGCGAACAAAAAGCCGAGCGAGGTTACGGATTTTTTCCCGCTCACCGTAAATTATGTGGAAAAGGCCTACGCCGCCGGAAAAATTCCCGGTGGCTTCATCAAGAGAGAGGGCCGTCCGTCGGAGAAAGAGACGCTGGTGTCGCGCCTGATAGATCGTCCGATTCGCCCTTTATTTCACAAAGATTTTAAAAACGAAACCCAGGTAATTTGTACGGTTTTGAGCTTCGATGGGAAAAATGACGCGGATGTTATTTCAATCATAGGAGCTTCTGCTGCATTGACTCTTTCGGGAATTCCGTTTTTAGGTCCCGTTGCGGCGGCAAGAATAGGACGCGAAAACGGAAAGTTCCTGTTGAATCCATTGATCGGTCAGGAAAGTGATCTTGATTTGGTCATCGCCGGATCCAAAGAGGGTGTGCTGATGGTGGAATCGGGGGCTCGGGAGTTGTCCGAAGCGCAAATGCTAGAAGCCCTGAAATTTGGCCACGATGCATTTCAGCCGGTCATTGACATGATTATGGAATTGGCGGAAGAAGCTGCCCACGAGCCGTGGAAAATACCGACGTCAAGCAAAAAACCAGCGTCCGTGGTCAAGGAGATAAAAAAGAAGTTCCTTAAAAAGATAGAAGAGGCCTATGGAAAAGGCAGCAAGAAAGCTAGAAACGAAGCGCTGGCCGACGTCTTTGAGAAGGTAACGTCGCACTTTGCAGACCAGCAAGAAGCTGAGGGAATCGATCTGCGCGAAGCCTTTGAAGCCGTATGCTCCTCCTTTATGAGGGAAAAGATACTAAAAAACAAGGAGCGCATAGATGGTCGCGGTACTGCGGACATCAGGGACATAAGCACATACGTCTCTGTGCTGCCGATGGTGCATGGGTCTGCTGTTTTCACCAGAGGCGAAACCCAGGCTTTGGCGGCCGTAACTCTAGGAACGGCTCAGGACGAGCAGATGGTGGACGCGCTTTCCGGAGAGTATAGGGAAAGATTCATGCTGCATTACAATTTCCCACCGTTTTCGGTGGGAGAAATTGGCCGCTTTGGTTCTCCTGGACGGCGAGAAATCGGCCACGGAAAATTAGCCTGGAGGGCGATCAGTCCGGTGCTACCTTCTCGTGAGAAATTTCCCTATTCTCTGCGCGTAGTATCGGAAATTCTCAGCTGCAACGGGTCGTCGTCCATGGCTACGGTCTGCGGAGCTTCTTTGGCGTTGATGGACGCGGGCGTGCCGTTGCGGAATGCCGTCGCCGGCATTGCCATGGGATTGATCACGGAGGATGGGAAATACGAGATTCTCAGCGACATTATGGGCGAGGAAGATCATCTGGGAGATATGGATTTCAAGGTGGCGGGCACCGGAAAAGGCATTACCGCTCTGCAAATGGACATAAAAATATCCAGCATACCGTTCGAAATAATTGAAAAGGCCATGATCCAGGCCAAGGAAGGCCGCTTGTATATTTTGGAGGAAATGTCCAAAGGGTTGAAAAAGCACCGTCCCGCGCTGAACGAAAACGCCCCCAAAATGACGTCTATAGTAATTCCAAAGGACAAAATCCGAGAGGTTATAGGCAGTGGCGGCAAGGTAATCCGCGAAATTGTTGAACAAACCGGCGCGAAAATTGACATAGACGACGACGGCAGCGTGACAGTGGCAGCTCAGAACACCGCTTCAATGGAAAGCGCTCTCGGTAGAATCAAAGAGATAGCTTTTGACCCCATCGACGGCACTGTATACAAAGGGAAGGTTGTTAAAATCATGGAATTTGGCGCCTTTGTGAATTTTTTCGGGGCGCGAGACGGTCTGGTGCATGTCAGCGAAATGTCCCATAAGCGGGTTGAAAAGGTAACGGATATTGTGAACGAGGGCGACGAAGTGGAAGTGAAATTTTTGGGCTACGACAACAAAGGCAGAGCGAAATTAACGATGAAGCTGGATTGATGGCGCAAAAACGAGGTAATTAGACCTAGTTGTTCGGTTGTTGGCTGGTTGTTTTGGTGATCGAGATCTTGCATGCATACTCTATCTCTCTATGACATAAAACATGGGCTTCTCGGCAGGAAATTTTCTTCGGTGGAGGCGACCAGGCGCTTTTTGGATAGGATAGCGAAGCACTCCCACTGGAATGCGTTTATAACGGTGTGTGAGGAGTCGGCGTTGCGGGCGGCGCAGTTGTCCGATCAGAAAATTGCCGCCGGAAATGCCGGTCCGCTGGAGGGCGTCCCCATTGCCCTGAAGGATCTGTTCTTGACCAAAGGCGTCAGGACAACAGCCGGATCGAAGATGCTCCACAACTTCATCCCGCCATACGAATCCACTGTGTCGCAGAAGTTGCTTGACGCCGGCGCAGTGGTGCTCGGTAAAACCAACATGGATGAGTTCGCCATGGGGTCCGCCAACATAACCAGCCACTACGGGCCTGTGGTGAATCCCTGGAGCCGTGATAAAAAATTAGTGCCCGGCGGATCCTCCGGAGGATCAGCTGCCGCCGTCGCCGGCCATCTCTGCGCCGCCGCCACCGGGTCCGACACCGGAGGATCTGTGCGACAGCCAGCGGCATTTTCCGGCATCGTAGGACTAAAGCCAACCTACGGCAGATGTTCTCGCTACGGTATGGTGGCCTTCGGCTCCTCTTTGGATCAGGCCGGCCCGTTAACCAAGACGGTGCGAGACGCCGCCATCTTTCTAGGACTCATTTCCGGTCACGATGAGAGAGATTCCACATCAGCTCCGGAACCAGTGCCGGATTTCGAATCGTTTGTGGGAAAGTCGATCAGGGGAATGAAGGTCGGCCTGCCGCAGGAGTACAAAATGGAAGGCATGTCGGAGGAAATCATCGATTTCTGGAAAAGTGGGGCAGAGATTCTGCAAGATGCCGGCGCTGAAATCGTGAACGTCTCGCTTCCATATTCGAAATACGCTCTGCCGGCCTACTATATCGTCGCTCCAGCGGAAGCTTCCGCCAATCTGGCCAGATACGACGGCGTCAGATACGGTTTCCGGGCCGATGGCCGCTCCCTGAGGGAGATGTACGAAAACACCAGAGCCGATGGCTTCGGCGAAGAGGTAAAGCGCAGAATCCTGATCGGCACCTACGTGCTGTCGGCCGGCTACTACGACGCCTACTATCTGCGGGCCCTGAAAATCCGCAAATTAATTCGACAGGATTTTGCTTCCGTCTTCGAGAAGGTGGATATATTGCTGACTCCGACGACTCCAACCAGCGCCTTTGCCTTCGGGGAAGAGCCGAAGGATCCGGTTACGATGTATCTGAACGACGTGCTCACGGTTACGGCAAATATGGCTGGTCTGCCCGGCATTTCTGTTCCCATCGGTCTGGATAGATCTGGGCGTCCGCTGGGGCTCCAGCTGATAGCGCCGCATTTCATGGAGGGGCTGCTGCTGCAGACCGGAAGCGTTCTGGAGAAGGGGGCGAATTTCCCGGTGCTTGAGGAGGCGGCTTGATGGATCGCATCGAAACCACCGGCGGCAAGTGGGAAGTGGTCATCGGCCTGGAGGTGCATGCTCAGATAATCTCGAATTCGAAGCTGTTTTCCTCCGCTTCCACAAAATTCGGAATTGCGCCCAATGAAAATGTTTCCTTCGTGGACGCAGCTTTGCCTGGTGTTCTGCCGGTGATGAATTCGTTTTGCGTTGACCAAGCCATCAAGACGGGCCTGGGGCTCAACGGAAACATAAATCTCGTATCGCTCTTCGATCGGAAAAATTATTTTTACCCAGATCTGCCGCAAGGCTACCAGATATCCCAGTACAAGCATCCACTAGTCAGCGGCGGTTACATCGACATCGAAAAGGCCGACGGCAGCGTGAGAAAAATCAACCTGGAGCGCATCCACATGGAGCAGGACGCCGGCAAGAGCATCCATGACCAGAGCGCCACGAAATCTTTTATAGACCTGAATCGCGCCGGCGTGGCCCTGATGGAGATCGTCACGAAACCGGACATGCGCAGCGCCGAGGAGGCGTCCATTTTCCTGCGAAAGTTGAGGTCCATCCTGCGCTATCTTGGCACCTGCGATGGAAATATGGAGGAGGGCAGCATGCGGGCTGACCTGAACGTGTCCCTGCATCTTCCGGGGACCGAACTGGGAACTCGCGCCGAGATAAAGAACGTGAATTCCATAAAGTTTCTCGCGGCGGCCGTAGTATTTGAAACTGCTCGACAGACCGAAATTCTAGAATCCGGCGGAATAGTTGAGCAGGAGACCAGACTCTTCGACAGCGCCACCGGCGAGACTCGCTCCATGAGGTCCAAGGAGGATGCCCAGGACTACAGATACTTCCCGGAGCCTGATCTGCCGCCGCTGGTGCTGGATCCGGCCCGCATCGAGGCCATTCGCAGGACGATTCCGGAATTGCCGGACGCAAAAACCACGAGACTGCAACGGGACTATGATCTGCCCAGCTACGACGCCGCCGTCATAGCTTCCGAGATGGAAATCGCGAACTTCTACGAGGAAGCCCTGCAGTGCACCGGATCCGGCGACAAAGATGTGGCGAAAATGCTGTCCAACTGGCTGCTGGGCGATCTGTTTTCGCTGCTGAACAAGCACGGAGAATCCATCGGCAATAGTTTTGTGTCACCGAAGGATTTTGCGGAGTTAATCATGCTCATAAAAACTGACGTGATCTCCGGAAAAATAGCAAAGGATGTGCTGGAAATCATGTGGAAGGAGCGCAAACGCTCGTCCGATATAGTGGAAGAAAGGGGATGGCGCCAGATCACCTGTCCCAACGAAATAGAATCCGTCGTTCAAAAAGTACTTGAAGAGCATGGGGATAAAGTTACAGAATACAGGAATGGCAAGGAGAAGCTTTTCGGCTTTTTTGTTGGTCTGGCAATGCAGAGAACGCAGGGCAAGGCCAATCCACAGCTGCTGAACGAGGTTCTGCGCAAGCTTTTAACTGAGGGAGTATGAAAATTGGTCAACAAAAACAAAGATAAAGCAGACACAAAAGCAAGCATATCAATGGAAAAGCCTGCTTCCTGCTGTGAGATTTCCGCAAAACGTTCCTGCGTTTGGTGGACAGCTGTCATTTTGGCTTTGCTTTTGGCCGTGGCCTGTTATTTTTACGGTTGCTGCGGTAAAAGAAGCGTTCATGACGTCGACGCCCACGACAAAAAATGTCAGCAAAAAATTTCTTTGTTGCAGGAAGAGATATCTCAGCTGAAAGCGGAGATGCGGCGGCTTGCGCAGCGCGCGGATCAAAAATTGCAAAGAGGTAACAATATTCGGGAAAAATGGAAGGCTTGGATGCTTCTTAAATCCAAAATAGAATCCCAGGAGCCGCTGGCGGAGGAATTGGAACAGTTTCGCATGTTGTTTGCGAATGACGAAGAAACTTTGAAATTAGTGGAAGAAGTGATAGGCGGGATTGACGTCGGCAAGAGTGGAGACAGTAGCAAAGTCATGGAGTTCTGTAAAAAATATTTAAAAAAGCTGATAAAATTCAAAAAAATAGATCGCAGAAAATTAATGAAAATTTCCGGTTATGTGTTATCATCCAGTAGTCATAGAGGGGAGAAAAAAGAATGAATAAGTTGCTCTCGGAAATATTGAAAGTCGTGCTGGTAATAGCTCTAATAGTGGCTGCGGCTTACCTTACCGGCAATTGGGAAGCGCTAATACGTCTCCTAAAGCATGGAATGCAGGAGATAGTTGAACTGGGCGCGCGCCTGCAGACTGAAGTTAGCAGCCTTAAAGATCACTTCAAATGATAAGCGGTCTATGACTTCGTGCGGGCTAGGAGGAAACATTTTCGCTTTTTTGAAGTTTGTGCTGTTTCTAGCGCTGTTTTTTACGTCGGCCTATTATGGCGGGAGCGTTTCGTTCGGCGAAGCTGAGAATTCTGTGGATGTGCATATCGCGGTCGTTGTGCTGGCCATGGGCGCGTTCGTTTATGTTTTCCAAAAGGTTTGCCTGTTTTTTCGAAATATATGTTCCGTTTTTTGTGGAAAACCAAATCATGAGAAGGGGTTGGACAGTCTGCAGTCCGCATTTTCCAGCGTGCTGCTGCGAGACATGCCGTCGGCCGCCAAATTCGTAAAAAAAGCCAAAAAATATTTGGGCGACATTCCGCTGATATCTTGGTTGGAAGGTCAGGTGAGCCTTGCCAACAATGACGAGCACGCAGCCAAATCTATTTTCTACGCTCTATCCGCTCGTGAAAAAGATACTGTGTTCGGGGCGCACAGTTTATGGCAAATCGCCAAGAAAAATAAATCCGACGGCGACGCTCTGAGCGCCGTGAACGCAATGCGGTGCGTATCTCCTGATTCACAGGAGCTAATCAGGCAAGCCATAGCCATTTCCATAAAAAACAAGAATTTTTCACTGGCAAAAAAACAGTTGTCGTCCCTCAAGAAAAGCGCGAAAAACAAAACCATAGAGGCAATTATTCACTCCGAGGAGGGTATTTTTACAAAAAATATGGAGTCGGTGAAAAAGGCCTTTAGGTTGGGTCCGGAGCTAACGGATAACGCTGTTTTTTATGCCGAATGGCTCGTAAAGGAGAAGGAATACAGGAGCGCGCGCAAAGTTCTTCGGGAAACGTTTAAGAACTTTCCGACTCAGGAGATCTTTGACAAATATGTCTCCTGCGGCGAGGACTTTTCTGACATGGATAGAGTGAAATTGGGGAAAAAACTCGTGGATGAGGCTCCCAGATCCTGGGTTGGGTATTTCGGCCTCGCTAAGCTGCTTATGCGCGCTGATATGTTGCAGCAGGCGTTTAAGAATTTATTGAAGGCGTACGATATGGAGCAGTACGATTTTATCGCCAATGAGTTGACGAAGGTTGCCGGCATGCTAAACGACCCAAAGCCAGCCGCAGCGGCAGAGATACTTTTGAATCCGCTAAAATCCAAACGCGTAGCTTTTCAGTGGAGATGCATTGAATGCGGAGCAAAGGACGGACATTGGGCGGCAGTATGCAGGAACTGCAATGCAATAGGGGATTATCGTTGGGAGGCCAATGTGCTGGACGCTCCGGTCAACGGAATTGAACAGATTCGTCAGGATTCGGCTTAATTTCAGTCTAATTTTTGGTGCGATCGGTGAGAGTTGAACTCACGACCCCGAGATTAGGAATCTCGTGCTCTATCCGTCTGAGCTACGACCGCACTGACAGAGCGTCAGCATACATAAATTTCGCTATGCTGTATATAGGTTGCCGACGGCAAAAGCCTCGGATCACCTGAAGACTCTTTGAAATAAATTAGTGGAAACGTATGTATATATTTGCGAAATTTTGCTAAAATGCGGGCCGTGTACGTGCCGGAGCATGCCATGTCCTCGAGAAATCCATGGGAAAACGACGAAAATTCCAGGAAGAAAGGTCGCCTGGACGATGATTTTTTATCTGATTTCCTCGAGAGGATAGCGAAAAAAATCGGAAATTTTGAAGGCGGCTGGAATCGCAGGGGGCCGCCGCTGAAATTCTCATTTTCCAGCATTGCTGCAGTTGTTTGTATTTTATATTTCGGGTCCGGATTCTATCAAGTTCAGCATAATCAACGGGGCGTCGTGCTCAGGTTTGGTGAATGGGTGCGCACAGTCGGTCCTGGATTACAGTACATTCTCCCCTACCCGTTTGAAGCGGTTTTTTTGCAGAAAGTAACCACCGTTAATCAAATAGACATTGGCTCATTTTTTAGAAATCAGCAGGATGAAAGCTTGATGCTGACCGGAGATTCCAACTTGGCAAACATTAGCTTCAGCGTTTTGTGGAAAATAAAGGACGACGGCGTCGAAAACTATCTTTTCAATGCTAAAGCTCCGGAACTTACCGTAAGAGCTGTTGCCGAAAGCGCCATGCGCGAAGTCGTGGGCCAAACCCCGTTCACCTACGTCCAGACCGAAGGACGCGGCGATATCCAAAATAAAGTAAGAGAAACTCTGCAAGGAGTCATGGATGAATATAAGATGGGAATCGAGATCATTAGGGTGGAATTGCAGCGAGTCGAGCCTCCGGCGTCGGTTATAGACTCTTTCAGAGACGTAGAGCGCGCCCAAGCTGAGCAACAGAGCGAAAAGAATAAAGCGGAAGCCTACGATAGGGAAACTCGCGCTCGTACTCGAGGATTAATAGCCGAGAAACTAAATAGCGGAGAAGCCCAGAAGCGCTCCATCGTGGAAACGGCTCGCGGCGCTACGGCAAGATTTTTGTCGGCCTATTCTCAATATAGACTGGCTCCGGACATCGTCTCAAAGCGCCTGTACATTGAGACCATGAGAGATATTTACCGCGACGTTGGGAAAATCATAATTGATAGCGACGTTAAGTCCGTTCCATATCTTCCGTTAACGGAACTTGCTAAAATTAGAGGTGATAAGGCGGAGGCGGAGAAATGAATAGAGGAATGTCCTACGGAATCGCGCTAGTTGCCGCGCTTCTCGTGCTAGGCGATGGAATGTTCACGGTAAATCAAATTGAACAGGCCGTAGTTACGATGCTGGGCGATCCCGTCAGGGTCGTAAAAGATCCCGGCCTGCATTTTAAAATTCCTCTTTTAGAAACAGTAGCGTTTTTCGACAAGAGATTGATGAGCGTGGAATTGCAGGCGTTGGAAGTAACCCTTGGGGACAAAAGGCGCATCATGGTCGATGCGTTCGGTCGCTATAGGATTACGGATCCTCTGAAATTTTACCAATCTGTGAGCAGTGAAAACGGCGTTTTGACGAGGCTAAATCCGGTGGTGTTGGGAAGTCTGAGCAGCGTGCTCGGAGGAGTAAGTTTGTCGTCGTTACTTTCCGATACAAGAATTTCCGCGATGAATAAAATCCGCGATGAGGTAAATAAGGCGGCGAGAGGGTTTGGCATTGACGTGGTGGATGTGAGAATTAGAAAAACCGATCTGCCGTCCCAGAACAGCGAAGCGATCTGTAGGCGCATGATTAGTGAAAGAGAGAGAGAAGCTCGGGAACTGCGCGCCAAAGGCATAGAAATGTCCAAGGTCATAAAATCTACGGCGGACAAGGAGAATTCCATAGCCCTAGCCCAGGCAAACACGCAGGTGCAAATCCTGGTTTCTGAAGGAGAATTTGAAGCAAATAAAATCTATGCGGAGGCGTTCTCCAAGGATAAGAAATTTTTCGAATTTTTCCAATCGCTGGAGGCCTATCGTTCTTCCTTCGGCTCTAAAAACTCTACTTTTGTTATTTCTCCCAAAAGCGAGTTTTTTAACGTCATGAGAAGCGGAGTTTCCCCGTGATAAAGGCGCGGCTTCGTCCGCTGGCAGCGATAATTCTGTTATTTTCTGCAGACGTCTATTGTATTCCCGGCATTAACAGGCTCATGGAAACGGTTGTGGAGGTGGTTACGTCCGAAAAGGGCAGCACCGACGAGTTCGGAAAAAAAGAATCGTCCGACGGAATTGCCAGAGAATCATCTGACGGAGCAGGATTTATCATCGATGAAAACGGCTACATAGTTACGAATTGTCACGTAATTAATTCACCAGAGAAAATAAAAATAATTTTATCCAACGGAAAAGAATATTTTGCTCAAATTGTAGGTAAGGATGAGCGATCTGACATTGCTTTACTGAAGATAGACAGCAAAACCAAGCTCCCGTTCGTGAGATTTGCTGATTCAGACAAGATCGAAGTGGGGGACCAGGTCATCGCCATAGGAAATCCGTTTGGCTTTAGGAAAACAGTCACTTCCGGAATCATTTCCTACAAAGGGAGGGATCTATCCGATAAAATTTCTGAGCTGGGCGTTGGCGGAGATTCGGTTTTGTACCTACAGACGGATGTGACCGTAAACTATGGCAACTCAGGCGGGCCGCTTTTCTTACACAACAGCGGCGAAGTTGTCGGCATGATAACGGTATTCTTCTCCGAAGACGGACGCAGCATTGGAATAAATTTCGCCATTCCGTCCAACACTTTGAAGACGGTAATTAATCAGCTGCGCAATTTTGGGAAAATGCGGCGCAGTTGGACCGGTATATCGGTATCTCAATTGGACTATGAAGTTTCCAGAGCCCTCGGCCTTACCGAAGAGCAGGGCCTGGGCGTCGCGGTTACGAAAGTCGAGAAAAACTCGCCGGCCGCTGCGGCTGGCATTCTGGTCAGCGATGTGTTGCTATCCATCAATGATGAAAAAATTACCAGAAATACGAACCTGGAATATATGCTCAGCAATCTCCCCATCGATAGGGTTGTACCTGTGCAGATTCTGAGGCACAAAGTCATGATGAAACTGAGTTTAAAAGTCGGATCCCGCAGCGACGATGATTTTTCCTATGGATTTAGCGAAGACGTTCACATACAGAGGGACATTCCCCGTGAAAAGGTCGACGGCATAGGCGTCGAAGTTACTGATCTAACAGTCGACTTGAGAAAAAGTTTTGAAATTCAAGATGCAATGAACGGCGTTTTGATATCTCATTTGGGCGGCTATAGTGGGGCGGATATTTCCGTTGGCAGCGTGATATTAATGGTTAATCAAACGCCGGTATCGTCGGTAAACGAACTAAGGCTTGAACTCCAAAAAATATCTGCCGGCGAAGATGCAAAAAAGTGCGGGAAAGTGGCATTTTTTGTCTTCGATCCGAAGGTTAGGCGCTACGACTATGTAGCCGTTCCGTTAAAGTTGAAGAGTACCGACAAAAAGAGCAATTGATCCGGCGGTGAATTGGAAGAAAGCGATCGTCAGCAAATTATTCCTCCCCCCAAGACTCGCTCTCCATCATAGAAGACGCAATGTTGTCCCCGAGCGATTCCATATTCGGGTTTTAGCAGCTCGACGTAATATTTATCTGAAATTTTTGTAATTTTTGCGCTAGTTTTAGGAGTTGACGACCTAATTTTCACTTCGCAATTTCCAAGATATGGCTCGTCTATGAAAACCACCTCCTCCAGAGCAATTTTTTGGGAACCTACGCCTTCTTTGTCCGCGACGATTACTTGATTTTTTTCCATATCCAATGCCTTGACGAAGAAGGGGCCTCCGGATAACCCCAGTCCTTTGCGCTGGCCCACGGTGTAGTTTATGAGGCCATCGTGCCTTCCCAAAACTTTCCCGCTTTCATTGACGATATCGCCCTCGGAAGAGATCCTGGACGAGCTGTTTTTGATGAACGAAACGTAATCGCCGTTGGGTATGAAACAAACGTCTTGGCTATCGGATTTTTCAGCCACATGGATGCCAAATTTTGCCGCCAGCTCTCGGGTGTAGCTCTTGTGATACCCTCCCAAAGGAAATTCCGTATGCTTTAAAATTTCGCCGCTGACTCTGTAGAGAAAATAGCTTTGATCGCGAGCCGTACTGGTTGCTTGCAGCAGCTCGACTTTACCGCCGGCCTTTTCTAGGCGAGCATAGTGCCCGGTGACAATCAAATCGGCATTCTCTTGTTTTTTGAGTCCGTCTAGATATTTAAATTTCAAAAATTTGTTACACATGACGCAGGGGTTGGGGGTGATTCCGCTTTCGTAGGATTGCACGAAGTAATCCATTACGTAGAGCTTGAAATCAGCCGTGCAATCCATGACTTTATGCTCGATTTTTAGGTAATCAGCCACCCTCTTGGCGTCGCTGACGGCAAGATTTGCCCCCGCAGTCTCGAACATTCTAAACGTACAGCCTACGACCTCAAATCCTCTTTCCTTCATTATCGCGGCAGATGTGGAGCTATCGACACCTCCGGACAAACCAACTATGCACTTCATTGGAATTTCACACTCCCGGTCGTCGATTCCACTTATTAGTCATTGCAGCGACTCCATTGGTGCCCCTGGCCGGAATCGAACCAGCACGTCCTTGCGAACAACAGATTTTGAGTCTGCCGCGTCTACCAGTTCCGCCACAGGGGCAACGGGAACAATTGGTACATCACCCACGAAATATTATCAAGATCCACAGACGGGAAAAAGGAAAAATCGCATAAATCAGACAGAAGCCTCGCCGAATTCTCCCTGCGGCGGCGCGGTTTCTTCCACCTCCGAGTCTTTTACCACGTGGATTTTGTCAGATTCCAGCGATTTTACCTCGATGCCAATATAGGGATTGTAGCTATCTTCCTCAGTCATATCATAGGATTCATCCTCCAGATCATCTTTTATGGCAAAGGATCGGAAGCTTCTAATGGAGCTTTCTTTTAGAGCATCCAGTGACACGGTCCCAGCCGCTATCTCCCGCAGAGAGATCACAGGTTTCTTCTCATCATCGTTTTTTATGGTGACAGCATCGCCGGCGAGAATCTGCCGAGTACGTTGAGCCGCCAGAATAACCAAATCGAATCTATTCTTCACCACCTGCTCGCAGTCTTCTACAGTTACGCGCGCCATAAAGTCTCCCTGAACTCTTAAGGGCCGAATCCTAGCACATTATTCTTCAAAACGCAACCGAAGACAGTCATCGGGGATTGTTTTACTTTATGCGCGGGCGCACTGACCTACACTTCTTTCTCTCTTTGTCCAACTCGAGCTCGACTTTACACACTTTGAACAAAAAGACTTTTCCATTTGAGTTTTTATAGACTGCATTATGAGGAACAGTCAGCGGGATAGTAATTGTGTTACCTCGCTTTTTGTTCAAATTTAGATACTCAATTAGATGCTCAATATGATCAGGATTTATATGTTTAATAATTAGCTTTGTAGCATACTTAATGTAGCGCTTCCACTTGAATTTATTATTTTTGCCTCTACGTCCAAAGCATTCGCCATAGAGGAAGGATAAATCCTCTTTTTTTGCATTCTTCTTGAACACCGAAAGACTGGGATAGAAGCCTACTTTAACATTCTCCATGGATATTCCTGTTTCTTCCCTAAACCTCTCCATCCCTTCCAGAGAATTCGCGGCGAGCAAAAGAGCTGTTGCTAAAGCTAATCTTTTCATAGTTTCTCCCATTAATTGCCTGGCGTAAAACTAATAGGTTAAAAACAATAAGTCCAGTATTTATTTTTAATTTTAGAAATAATTACATAAATAAATTGCTTGAGTTTCGCGAAGTCCTGGGATTTGTGCTAATTTTTCGAGCGCCTCTCTTCGTTTTTAGATCGGGCTTGCTCTCCACCTCTTGTCTCCGTCCAATGCGAACTTGACTTTATGTGCCTTGAACATGCGGACTTTTCCACATGAGTCTATATAGGCTGCCCAACAAGGGAAAATGAGCTCGCAAACAAAATCAGTGCCGTGCCTTTCCATCGTTTCCAGGACTATATGTTCAAGAAGTTGTTCTAGAACGCAATCACTGTCGTTCTTCCAGTTGAATTTATTATTTTCATATTCGTAGTATTCTAAGAAGCATGACCGTTTTATGCGCTTAGGACCGAGATAGAGTTCCACCACAGCACCCCTTAAGTCCATTCCGGTTTCTATCTCAAACCTCTCCCTGTTTGTCATCCCTTCCAGAGAATCCGCGGCGAGTAAAAGAGCTGTTGCTAAAGCTAATCTTTTCATAGTGTCTCCCATTAATTGCCTGGGCGTAAAACTAATAAACTAAAAACAATAAGTCTAGTATCTATTTTTAATTTTGGTGACAATTACATAAATAAATTGCTTGAGTCTCGCAAAGTCCTGGGATTTGTGCTAATTTTTCGAGCGCCTCTCTTCGTTTTTTGTGGCGCTCACCGGAATTTTTACTTCCTGGATCGGCGTCTCGTTGCCGAAAATTAGATACTTGAGCGAAGCGGCGGCTCTTTTCAGCGGCCCGACTCTTTCCACCGGCTCGCAGGGGAAAAGATCGTATTTTTTTGATACCTGATCACCGTATTTGTAGATTAGTTCCCCAAGTTTGGTCCCCAAAACTATCGGAGCGTCAATGGGTTCCTTTAATTTCGCTTCTGCCCTAAGCAGGTTTCCATACTTTCGCGGTAGAGACGCCACCACGTCTTCGTGAACACAAAGATCAACTTGGCCCTTTGTTCCCAGCCATACTTTTGCCGTAACAATCGGTTTCCCTGCTTCAGCGATTTTAAATGAAACGAACTCGCGAAATCCGAAGGCCAGCAATTTATTGGCGTCATGCGCCCTTGCCTTAGCGGTTTTACAGCCGTTGATCACGGCTATCAGGCGCTTTCCTCCCGTTACCGCAGACGCCGCAATTCCGAAACCTCCCCAGTCGGTTTTTCCGGTCTTAATGCCATCGATACATAGCGAATTCCCCAGCAAAATGTTGCGATTTTGCTGAGTAATTTCATTTACACGGAAAGTTTTCTCGCCAAAATAATGGTAAAACTGCGGAAAATCTGCGACCAAACGCCGGGAAATCACCGCTAAATCCCGCACGCTTGAAAAGTGATTTTCATCCGGCAGGCCGGTAGGATTAACGAAATTTGTGTTTTTAAGCCCAAATTCTTTAGCTTTCTCGTTCATTTCGGCGACGAAGGCGTCCACATCGCCGGCCAATCCTTCGGCAATAACGATGCAGGCATCATTGCCCGAATGCACTGCGACGCTGCGGATCAGGTCTTCGATCTTTGCCAGTGAATCAGCCTTGAAAAAGCTTCTGGTTCCAGGCATTTTTTGGGCTAATTCGCTAACCGGAAGCTCGTCCTCCAGTCTGACGCTGCCATTGACAATGCGCGAAAACAGTATGTAGGCCGTCATGAGCTTCGTCATGGAAGATGGAGCGCATCTTTCGTCGGCATCCTTGGCAAACAGGCATTCTCCCGTTTCAAAATCCATGAGAACGGCATATTTGGCGCTCAAAAATTCCGGCGGCTCCGCTTTCTTTTTCACCTTCGCGCAGTCTGCGCTGAAAGTCAGCATTACCAACAACAGAATCGCAATTTTCTTCATCCGCGCCCCAATCGATTTCTGAGCGGCGTGATAATAGCAACATCATGCCGGCAATAGAAGGCTACAGCTGGAAAATTATCGAGCATTTGCGCCCTAAACAACACGCCTCGGGATTGCAATTATTTTATTTTTTTTATATAAACCTGCCGAGTACACACGCAAAATGGGGCGCATGCGAGATGCAGACGTCCGTTCGGTCCGGGTTTCCGGTGTTTATTTTTGCGGGGGTTGGGGTTGCCGTCGGAAGCGGTTTTCCCATGTTTAACCGAAGAAGGAGTAGTGATGCGAGAGATTTCCGTCAGAGATTTGCTGGAAGCCGGCGTACATTTCGGCCACCAGTCTAGGCGCTGGAACCCCAAGATGTCGCAGTACATATATGGTTCCAAAGACAAGATTCACATAATAAATTTGGACAGCACCTATGTGATGCTAAAAGAGGCGTTGCAGGTTGCCGCTGAAGTTGCTGCCGGAGGCGGCAGGATTTTGTTTGTGGGCACCAAAAGGCAAGCCCGAGACAGAATTGTGGAAGCTGCCGTTCGCTGCGGGCAGTACTATGTCAACCACCGCTGGCTGGGCGGCATGCTCACCAATTGGAAGACGGTCTCTCAATCCATAAAGAAACTGGAAACACTGGAGAAAAAACTTCAGGATCCGGATATCTCTCTGAAAAAAAAGGAGATTTTGAACCTCCAGCGGAGCGTTCAGAAACTGAACAGGGCGCTAGGAGGCGTGCGCAACATGGGAGGCGTTCCGTCCCTTCTATTTGTGCTGGACGTTATACTGGATAAGACCGCCGTCCAGGAGGCCCAGGTTCTCGGAATTCCCGTAATTGGCATTTGCGACACCAATTCAGATCCTTCCTGTGTGGATTATCCGATTCCCGGCAATGACGACTCCATAAAGGCGATAGATTTGTACTGTTCGGCCATGGAGGACGCCGTCATCGAGGGCATTCAGAGTGGGCTGGCGTCTGCGGGAGTAGATGTTGGCGCTCTGGATAATCCGATCGTAGAACTGGAATCGGAAATCGTTCATGAGCAAGATTCGACTGACCCAATTGAGACGGAGTCTGTTGTTGAGCCGGCTACTGATTCTACCGCAGAATCTGCGGCAGTCGAAGCCATTGGAGAAAAAGAGAATTCTACGGAATAAAAGGGAGACGTTGTTATGGACATACAAGCTAGCGATGTAAAAACTCTTCGGGATCGCACCGGGGCCGGCATGATGGACTGCAAGAAGGCTCTGGTAGAGTGTAGCGGCAATGTCGAAGAGGCCATCGATTGGTTGCGCAAAAAAGGATTGGCCGCTGCGGCTAAAAAAGCCGGTAGAGTGGCTGCGGAGGGTTTGGTTGGAGTCTGCGTTTCCGGAAATAAGGGCTCCATAGTCGAGGTCAATGCCGAAACGGATTTTGTCGCCAGGAACGAGCTTTTCCAGAAGTACGTGGACTCCGTCGTGGAAATCGCCTGCCGCCATGATGCGGATATTGAATCGCTAAAAGCTGTCTCCTATCCGGAAACCGGTCGCAGCGTAGCCGAAGAGTTGATCAACCTAATAGCCATTGTGGGAGAGAATATGGGACTGCGTCGGCTGGCGCAGTTGAGCGTACCAAATGGAGTAATTGCATCCTACGTTCACAACAAAGTTGCGGCGAATCTGGGGAAAATTGGCATCCTGGTGGCCATTGAATCATTTGGAGACAAAGAGAAGCTATTGGATCTTGGCCGGAAAATTGCCATGCATATTGCGGCCGCCTCCCCTGTTTCAACCTCCATTGACGATCTGGATCCCGCCATTTTGGAAAGGGAGAAGGCCGTCGTTTCGGAGCAGGCGAAGAATATGGGCAAGCCGGCCGAGTTCATCGGCAAAATAGTGGACGGACGCATTAGGAAATTTTACGAGGAATCGGTTTTGATGGAGCAGATTTTCGTAATTGACGGAAGCAGCAGGGTAAAGGACGTAGTCGCGAATTTAGCTAAGGAAATTGGATCTCCCATAGTTATCAAGAGCTTCGTTAAGTACGTACTGGGAGAAGGAATAGAAAAGCAATCGGTGGATTTTGCAGCCGAAGTAGCCGCTCAGTTAAATTAGGAAAAGGGATTTTATGGAAGAGAAAAAGCGTCGGATATTGCTGAAAATTTCTGGCGAATTTCTTATGGGAGATTTGAGTTTTGGCATTGATGTAAAAACCATTGATCGTATTGCGGGCGAGATAAAGTCCATCTACGAAGATGGATATGAGGTTTGTATGGTGGTCGGCGGCGGAAATATTTTTCGTGGCATGTCGGCCGCTTCCTACGGAATGCATCGGGCCGCCGCCGATAATATCGGTATGCTCGCCACGGTTATGAACTCCATCGCGTTTCAGAATTCTTTAGAAAAGCAGCAGGTTCCCACCCGCGTAATGTCGGCGATCGCGATGCCGGCCATCTGCGAGTCCTACATTCGGCGAAAAGCTTTGAGACATCTCGAGAAAAAAAGAGTGTTGATCTTTGCGGCAGGCTCTGGAAATCCGTATTTCACCACCGACACTGCCGCGGCCATGCGCGCGCTGGAAATCGGCTGCGAAGTGTTGATAAAGGCAACGACAGTCGCGGGAATATATGACTCCGATCCCAAGAAAAATCCTCAGGCAGTCCTGCTGAAAGAAATATCCTACAAAGACGTGCTGGAAAAGGACATCAGGATCATGGATCACACGGCAATTGCTCTAACTCGCGAAAACGGCATCCCGATTATCGTATTTTCCCTAAGCGAAAAGGGAAATCTGAGAAAAGTCCTGTCCAATGAGGGAAATTATTCTATAATATCTTAGCGTCGGCGCGGGGGAGTCGCATGTTGTTGGAAAATTTAAGAAAAAAAATGAGCGCAAGCTTGGACAATCTTCTGAAAGATTTTGGAGGATTAAGAACCGGACGCGCGTCGGTAACAATTCTGGACAATATTATGGTCGACGCCTATGGCAGTCTGGTTCCTCTCCAGCAAGTAGGAACCATCAGCGCTCCGGAAGCAAAAATGTTGACCGTTCAGGTTTGGGATTCTTCGCTGATAAAATCGGCGGAAATAGCCATTAGAAATTCTCCCATAGGGTTAAATCCCGTAGTTGACGGCCAGTTGATTAGGATTACCATTCCGAATCTGAGCGAAGAAAGAAGGAAGGAAATCTGCAAACTAGCTGGAAAATACGCCGAGCAAACTAGAATTTCGGTTCGCAACATCCGCAGAGACGGTATGGACAGCATTAAGGACCAGGAGAAAAACAAGGAAATCACAGAAGATCAGTCAAAAAAATTATCCGATAGTGTCCAGAAATTAACGGATGAATTCATAAAGAAAATAGATTCTTCGCTGAGCGCCAAAGAACAAGAAATAATGAAAGTTTAAATGAGCGAATCGTCGTCGCCGCAGCATATTGCCTTTATTTTAGATGGTAACCGCCGATGGGCAGCCGCGCATAATCTGCCGCTTCTATCCGGCCATTCCAAAGGTTATGAAACCGCCAAATCCATCATTCAGCTATTGCCAAAATATGACGTCCAATACGCCACGCTTTACATGTTTTCAACTGAAAATTGGAAACGATCGAAGGAAGAAGTCGATTATCTAATGAACTTCTTCAACAGCTTATTCAGCGACGCAAGCGATTTTATGACGGAAAATAACATAAAAGTAATCGTAATAGGAGATTTGGAAAAATTGCCACCCAACGTCCTGGAAAAAATCGAATATATTGAAAATATCACGAAAAATAATACTCGTCTCACCCTAATGCTGGCCATAAGCTACGGTGGCAGGGATGAAATAATAAGGGCGGTAAAAAAAATTGTTCGGGATAAAACTGAGCAAAAAATAAGCGCGGAGGACATAACCGAAGAAACATTTGCCTCGTATTTGGACACCTGCAGCTTTCCGTATCCGGACGCTATGGTTAGAACCAGCGAAAAACGCATCAGCAATTTCCTGATATGGCAGTCGGCATATTCGGAAATGTTTTTCATCGACAAGCTATGGCCGGATTTTAACGAAGACGATTTAAAGTATATAATCAGCGAGTTTCTGCAGAGGAAAAGAAGATATGGCAAATGAAATGACTCAGGACAACGAAGAATCAGAAGACGGAAAAGAGTTTGTCCTACGCGTTATTTCATCCTTTATATTCATTCCGCTGATTTTTTTGCTATTTTTGGTCCACCACAATGCATTCTTGGCGCTGTGTTGGACAACGTTTGGCGTAATGGCCTGCGAAATATTTTCTCCCAAAATAAAAGGGAAGTGGGCGTTGCGCACTCTGGCTCTGATAACATGCTTTTTGGGTATAGTTTCCTTCACATATTGTCGGAAATTTTTTGGTCCGCTGGGCTGCGGATTTTTGATCGGCATAGCTAGCTTTACGGACATCGGAGCCTATTTGTTCGGAAAAATACTGCGTGGACCGAAGTTGTGTCCGAAAATTAGCCCGCAAAAAACGTGGGCTGGGCTTATAGGCGGGATTGTTCTGGCGAACGCTGCATGTTTCTGCGCCGGGTACATGCTGCTCGGATCTTCGGAGTATGGATTTTTTTGGCCGAAGAGCGCCGTAAACTTTTGGACCGTGCAGGCGGTAATATTAGCCTCGGTTTTGGGAGACCTGCTGGAGTCGACCTTCAAAAGAAAAATAGCCGTCAAAGATATGGGCGAGTTATTCCCCGGGCATGGAGGAATTCTTGATCGACTTGACAGCTTGATATTGGCGTCTATTGTGTTTGCGGTCATAGACATTTTGTTTTAGGTTTCGTCATGGCAATTTTGTATTATCTATTTTCATTTTTGGTGACCATAAACATAATAGTCGTCGTGCACGAGTACGGACACTATCTGGCGGCCAAAAAGATCGGCGTTAAAGTCGTGACGTTTTCCATTGGCATGGGCCCCGAAATTTTTGGATGGAATGACAAGCATGGAACGCGGTGGTGCTTTTCCTTGCTCCCCGTCGGCGGCTACGTCATGATGTTGGGAGACGGCGACGCTGCCTCTGCAACGGAAGACAAGGAGCTTTTGGAAAAACTGGCGCCTGAAGAAAAGAGATTTTCTTTCTCCGAAAAGAGCAATTGGGAAAAAATGTGCATTTCCTTCTGCGGTCCGTTTTTCAACTACATCTACGCTTTTGTCGTGGTAATTGCCATGAGCTTTTTCCATGGATTGCCAAGTTACCCTCCGGTAATTGGCGATGTGCAAAAGGGGAGCCCGGCAGAAAAGCACGGCTTGCTTGCTGGGGATAGGATAATATCCATGGACGGCGAAGAAATCTCGAAATACCGGGACGTGGCGATTAAAGTCACGGAAAAAGAATCCGGCTCCATTGATTTTGTCATCAAACGAAATGGAAAACTGCTGAACGTTTCCATTGTTCCCGAGATAAAAGAAACCAAGAGCATCATGGGCGAGCCTAAAAAAACAAAATTGATAGGAATTCGTTCCGGTAAACCGATTTTTGAAAGAAAATCTCTGTGGGATTCGCTAAAGCTCGGATTTTCCACGTGTGTTTCCGCCACGGGAGAAATGTTCATGATGTTCGGCAAACTATTTTCCGGCCAAAAATCCTTGGACGACTTTGGAGGAGTGGTGCATATGGCCTCGGTGGCCGGAGATTTATCCCAAAGCGGAAATTTCGCGCTGCTGATCATGTTTACGGTGACTTTGTCTCTGAATCTCGGGTTCATAAATCTCTTTCCGCTGCCGATATTGGACGGCGGGAGAATTTTAATCTGCCTGATTGAAGAAATAATTCGCAAAAAACTTAATGAAAAATTGCAGGAACGTATTATGATCGTCTGTGCGGCACTGTTAATATTTTTGATGCTAATAACCACAGTGAATGATATTCTGCGCATCGAGGCGGTGAATAAACTTGTGTCGAGCTTTGTGGAGTAATTGTGCATGAAAAAGACGTTGAAGCTTCTGTTTTCTCTGTGCTTCTTTGATGTTGGAGCGGACGTTGTCGATAAAATCGAGCTCGAAGGCTTAGATCGAGTTGAAGCTGAAGCGATTCAGGATTGCATTACCATAAAACCACGCAAAAATTACACTCAGGCTGACATTGACGCTACCCTAAAGGCGCTTTTCAAGAAAGATTTCTTTTCGTATATAAAATTTATAAAACGAGACAATGCGCTCGTGATAAAATTCGAAGAAAAACCAATGGTCGATAAGGTGGCCTTTGAAGGAAACGACATAGCCAACGACGATATGCTGAAAGCCGTCATCAACGGAAGAGTGGGGGAAGGCCGTCTGTTTAGCCTGCACATAATAAGGGACATACTTTCCGACTTCCAGATAGCCTACAAGGCTCTCGGGTGTTACTCGGCGACAATAACCCCGAAAATTATCAAGCATCCAGGAAATAAAATCGACCTTGTTTTTGAAATAAACGAGGGCTCCAAGACCAAAGTGCAGAAAATTCTTTTTGTGGGCAACAAAAACTTCAGCGACGACGAATTGAAAAATTTGTTGTCCACCAAAGAAGAAAAAATATGGCGCTTTTGGGATTACGAAAGCCACGTATTCCGGGAAGATAGGGTTGACGTCGATATAGAAACGTTGACTTCCTTTTACAAAAACAACGGCTATCCATTTTTCATGATTACCTCCACTTCCGCCGAAATGGACTTCGATAAAAAGTCCCACTACTGCACGTTTTCCATGGAGGAAGGGGATAAATACGTCATCAAAAACGTAACGCTGGAGTCCAAAGTAGGCAAAATAAAAGCCGGCGATTTCCAGGAGTTCATAACGTTGGAGAGCGGATCCGTCTACAATGAAGGCCTCATAAACGCCAATAGAGACAACGTTCGAAGTCGCATAGCCCTCAAAGATAATCCTTTTATTGACGTGGTTGTGGATATCGACTACGACAAGGCCCGCAAAACCGCCAACGTAAAATATTCCATAATTGAGCGTCCGAAGGCTTTCATCGAGCGCATAGAGATCGTTGGCAATACAAGGACGCTGGATCGCGTAATTCGTCGCGAATTTACAGTGCACGAGGGTGACGCCTTCAACGTTTATAAAATTCAAAAAACAGTGGAACGTCTAAAGAACATCGACTATTTCGACGACGTGCAAATCAGCGACTCTCCGGGGTCTGCGGACGACAAAAAAGTTCTGGTTGTTACTGTAAAAGAAAAAGAGAGCACAGCGCAGATACGCTTTGGACTGAACGTTAGCGACGCCGATGGATTCGGTGGGCTGCTGGGTTTCGTGGAGCATAACCTGATGGGAACTGGCAATAGTCTTTCTGCAGATATATTTTGGATGCAAAAATACCATGGCTGCAAAGCTAGTATTTTTAACCCGCGTTTTATGGACAAGAACTTTGGAGCCGGCCTCGGCATCGGCGCTCACAGGTGTAGCAGAAAAAATGTGGATCGCAGCGTCACAAAGTCAGCTTACATGTCTCCGTTTATCACCTATAAAATAAGGGAGGACCTGAGCCACAAAATATCCTACACCATATCCTTGAACGATAGACGTTGGTGGAGCAAAGAGGAAAATAAATTATATGAAAAAGTTCCGGATCACGTAAGCGAGGGCATGTACCTCATGAAAGACGAATATGGCAAGTACGTCTGCAGCGAAGTGTCATCCACACTGTTTTACAACAAAACCGACAATCCGTACTACCCGCGCAGCGGATACGATCTTTCCTTGACCAATTCCTACGCCGGAATCGGCGGCGCCGTGAAATATCTTAAAAACGAGCTGGGAGGAAATTACTACTATCCGCTGACGCAGAAGCTAACTTTCATTACCAGCGCAAACGTCGGGCACATTCATGAGATCAGAAATACCCGCAGCGCTCACCGCTACGCGTTAGGCGGAGATGGGGTAAGCATGCGAGGATTTGATTCCTACGGCGTTGGGCCGCGTGATTTTAGAGAGGACAGCGTTGGCGGAAACAAATATTGGACCCTTAGTTTTATGGTTAAAGCTCCCCTCTCGACTCGCGAAATTGGTATAAATGGGGTAGTTTTCGCAGATTTTGGCAGCGCCTGGGGCACAAAGTATGCTAAGACACTGGTTCAGGACTCCAGCTCCATAAGAGCCTCCGTCGGCGTTGGCATAGAATGGGCAAAATCCCCTCTGGGGACGCCGTTGTCCTTTGTATTTGGTTTCCCTTTGAAAAAGAAAAAGTTTGATGAAAAGCAAACCTTCACGCTTACGGGACTTATGTGATTAATTTTAAAATTTTTCTCATATTTCTGCTGCTGTTTCCATGGATAAAAATCGATTGCGCCTCAAATGGCGTCGCCATCGTAGATTTGAAGAAGGTCGCCCTGCGCTCAAAAGCCGGCAAGGGTGTAGAGGAACAGATCGCCGCCATAAATAACGATGCGAAAAAAGACTTTCTAGATCTGGAAGCCAATATAAAATCCATGGAATCCAATAAAAAGTCAAATTCCGACGCTCGTACGATAGAAGACGCGCAGCTTATGCTCTACGACGCCGTTCGCCATAAGAAGAACCAAATTGCCGACGCCTATAGGATTGCGATCTCAACTCTAGACGGCGAAATAAAGAAAGTAATAGCGAAAATTTGCCAGAAGAAAGGCATAGAGCTCGTTATCGCCAACGATGCTGCGGTTTATGTTGGTAAAAAATTCCCGGACATAACATCCGAAGTCGTTGCGGGCGTCGATTTATCGTGCCCAGCGATAAAGGTAGAGTTAAAAGAGCAGAAGTAACCGGAGATTCAATGATAGATAGAAGCTTTTATGAAGAACCTAAGCGTCTTAAGGTTTCCGAGTTGGCTGCCATCTGTGGTTTCGAGGTCGTTGGAAATGGTGATTTCGAGATTTCAGGCGTTGCAACGCTAAAAAACGCCTCCTGTGATGAATTGTCATTTTTGGGAAACAATAAATACATAGGCGACCTAAAAAACACCTCCGCCGGAGCCGTAATCGTTGCGGAAGCAAATCTTGAACATCTTCCCCAGAATGTCGTGGGCTTGGTCTATGCCAACGCCACGATCGGCTATGCGAAGGCGCTAAAAGTTATGTACCCGGAAGAGGTGCCTGCGGCTAGTATTTGCGCCACGGCCAGTATCCATGAAACCTCTAGGATTGGCGCGAATTGCAACATCGGAGATTACGTTGTGCTGGAGGAAAACGTTGAAATAGGAGATCATGTGGCCATAGGAAGCAATAGCGTAATCGGAAAAGGCTGCAAAATAGGATCCGGATGCAAAATTCGGCATAATGTGACGATTTCCCATAGCATTTTGGGCAACGACGTACTGGTAAATTCCGGAGCGCGCATCGGAGAATCTGGCTTCGGCATAGTTCCCACCGGCAAAGAAATGGTGTTTGTTAGGCAATTGGGACGGGTGATCATAGGAAATAGAGTGCGCGTCGGCGCCAACGCGACCATAGATCGCGGCAGCATCCAGGATACGGTAATCGGCGACGATACGATCATTGATAATCTAGTGCAAATAGGCCATAACGTGACAATAGGCGAGAGATCAATTTTGGTCGCTCAGGTGGGAATTGCCGGCAGCACAAAAATCGGAAATGACGTTGTGCTGGCGGGACAAGTAGGAGTTTCCGGCCATATCGAGATAGGAGATAAAGCAATCGCCGCTGCCAAAAGCGGCATTGCTTCAAGCGTCGGAGCGGGCAAAATAGTGGGCGGTATACCGGCAGTGGATGCAAATATATGGAAAAGGCAGGCCGCGTTCCTAAAAATGGCCGTCACCAGAAAAAAACAGGAGCGATAGAGGTTTCCATGGACTTTAATGAACCAATAAATCTAAATATAAATGAAATAAGAGATTGTCTGCCGCACAGGTACCCCATGCTGTTAATAGACAGCATAGAGGATCTGCGTCTCGGAGAAAGCGCCATTGGCGTCAAAAACGTTACCTTCAACGAGTACTTTTTTCAGGGACATTTTCCGACGAAACCGATTCTGCCGGGCGTGATAATAGTGGAAGCCATGGGACAAACTGCCGGCGTGGTGGTTTCCAAGACCATGGAACTGGAAAAAAACAACGGCCTCGTCTACTTCATGTCCATGGACAACGTAAGATTCAGAAAACTGGTGGAGCCGGGAGACGTGCTGCGGCTACACGTGGCAAAGGACAGGAGACGCGCGAATGTCTGGCGTTTTAACGGAAAAGCTTATGTGAACGAAGCTTTGGTCGCTGAGGCTACGTTTACGGCTATGTTGGTCATTTAGGTAATTTCATGATACATCCATCCGCCATCGTTTCCCCTTCCGCAAAAATCGGCAAGAACGTGCAGATAGGCGCTTACTCCATCATCGGCGGCGGCGTAGAGCTTCAGGATGATGTGGAAATTCTGCCCCACGTTTGCATCGACGGCCGCACCGTTGTGGGAGAAGGAACCAAAGTTTTCTCATTTGCCGCCATAGGGCATCGCCCGCAGGACTTAAAATATAACGGCGAGCCTTCCGTTTTAATCATCGGAAAAAATAATTCCATACGCGAATACGCGACCATCCATCCGGGGACTCGCGGCGGAATCATGAAAACCGTAATTGGCGACAACAACTTGCTCATGATCGGCGTGCATGTGGCTCACGATTGCCTGGTGGGAAATAATGTGGTTATGGGAAATAACGCGACGCTGGGCGGACATGTGGAAATAGAAGACAACGTCATCATCGGAGGCCTTTCGGCGGTTCATCAGCATGTGAGAATAGGTCGCCATGCCATCATCGGCGGCATGTCCGGCGTGGAACGGGACGTCATTCCCTACGGAGCGGTGAAGGGCGAGCGCGCGCACCTCTATGGCATTAATCTAATTGGATTAAAGCGCAGCGGCGTTAGCCACCGAGAGATTGCTAAATTGCGCAGGAGCTATGACGCGATCTTCTCGGGCGCTGGTACGCTCAATGAAAATTTGAACGCCGTGGAACAAACCCTCGAATCTTCCAGCTACGTTCATGATATCGTCAAGTTCATGAGGGACGGCACAAGCCGGTCGTTTTGTCTACCAAAAGAGACCGAACCCGAAGCCTAAATCGCGATAAAATCAGGATTTAATCTCTTATAAACATCTCTCCGATACAATTTCCCCGTTGGAGGGTGGTTATGTATCACAAAGCGACGTTTGTTTTATGCCTGTTCTTGGCAGGCTGCTGTACAAAGTTCTTTTCCTGCGATACGGAAATGGCAGCGGGAAAGCACGCCGACAAGCTACGCAGGCATTTCATTGGAGACAGCACCGTTGACGTGTCAACGCTAATTCAGGAAACAAGGGCGGTTTCCTGGAGATTGAAAAGAGCAGGAATGTATGACCAAGCAAATAAATTCGATTCCTATACAGATGTTCTAATGTTCGGAAACAACACGCTGCCGGAATCCATAAACGACGTTATGGAATTGGTGAAGCACAGAAACTGCGTCTGTCCAACTCTGCAAGGGTTAAAAACCCAAATCTGTAACGGACTATTCAGATAAACGCTCAAATTCCCAACGAGGACAAGCCAAGACTATGTACAATTTTCTGGCCCCTGTGTATATTTAGGGCAATTTTAACATTTATTTTTGGTAATTTTGTGCGTTTTTTAACACTGGTTTTTTTGCTGCTGGTCGCCTGCGCCGATGTGGACGATTACAGAACTCCTCAGCAAAAGAATTTAAATCCCCATGCCTTTGATACTTTATCGACTCCGGCGGATGACTTTGCCGCCGATCCGGAAGACGACGGGCTTTTGGCGGAAGAAATTGACCAAGAGCCCGCCGTTCACGAAAATTTTTATAGAAAAATCTCCATTTCCGTAACCGAAAACATGAGGATGCGCGAAGTATTGACGAAAATGGCCGATCTGGCCGGAGTAAATATTTTTATAGTTCAAGATGTTGAAGGACAGATGTCATTTCAGGCAAAAAACCGTCCTTTTTTGGACATTCTCAAGGACATATGCAGCGGCGCCGGCCTCAAATATTCTCTAAATGGAAATTCAGTGAAAATTGAGTACGATTCCCCCATGCTTAAAATCTATAACGTCCAATTTCTGAACATTCAGCGCGATATGGAAAGCACCGTTTCCATATCCACGGATATTTTCATGAATCAATCCATTGGCACGAAGGGAGAAGCCACTGCGGCTGGGTCGTCCAATAGCGCCAACAATGGGTCCAGCAGCTTGGTGGCCGGAAAAACCAAAAACGATTTCTGGTCGGAGCTAGAAGAAGCATTGAAAATCATCATTGGCGAAAAAGACGGCGCCTATGTTTCCCTGCATCGCCAAGGAGGGCTCATAACCGTCTACGCCACCCAGAGCAAGCATGACGAAATTCAGAAATATCTGCGCCTGCTGAAGGATACAACGGAATCGCAGGTTCTAATAGAAGCAAAAATTCTGGAAGTTAATCTGAATGACGAGTATCGCAGCGGCATTAACTGGAACATCGTGCGCAGCGGAGGAGCGACCATTGGCAAGGAATTCTCGGAGCGCACAGGATTATTTACGGCAGGCATAGACAGGAAAAATTTGAACATTGTGGCCGGGCTGATAGAAAAATTCGGAGCGGTCAAAACTCTTTCCAGTCCGCGAATTACTGTCCTAAACAACCAATCTGCCATTCTAAAGGTCGCCAAAAACGAAGTGATTTACCTTCCGGAGCTCCAGAGGCAGTATGCCACCATGTCCGATAACCGCAGCACGGATTTTCTTTCCACCGCCATCCATACGATTCCCATAGGGCTGGTGATGTCAGTCCAACCGTCGGTGGATAAAAAAAATAATACGATTCTGCTGAATTTGCGCCCGACAATTTCGAGGATCGCAGAATACAAAAAGGTGCCGTTTTTTTACAATACGGCGCTGAAAACGGCTGATGCATCAGATGGAAGCGCTGCAGCACAGCAGGTGCAGTCTCAAGAAATTCCCATCGTGGACGTTAGGGAGCTTGACTCGATATTGAAGCTGAATTCTGGACAGATCGTGGTTATGGGCGGTCTGATGTATGAAAAATCCCGCAATAATAGAGATGGATTGCCGGGATTCAAGGAGCTTGATTTCATTGCGGGCTCCAACACAAAAACCACGGACGTTACGGAGCTGGTCATATTCTTGAGGGCGACCATCCTGCGCAAAAAGAGTCAGATGCATCACAGCGCCGACAAAAAAATCTACAACACGTTCGCCAACGATCCACGCCCTCTTGGCTTTAAAAAATGAAATTGCTAATGTGTCGTAAAAGCCTCCTTTCCAAAGTGTTTGGTTTTTATCTATTGACCTTTTTCCCCTGAAACTGTACAAGAATGGCTATGCCTATGGCGGGTGTAGCTCAGTTGGCTAGAGCGCCAGATTGTGGCTCTGGAGGTTGTCGGTTCAATCCCGATCACTCGCCCCGTCGTAGTTCGTGGATCCTGGAGATTGGCATGGATAGTTTCAGATATGACGAGTTGGTGCAGAAAGCTCTCGTTTCGGTCGTTCGGGAAGTGCTGAGCGAAGTTGCAAGCAACGGATTGCGGGGCGATCATCATTTCTACATACGCTTTCGCACCGATCATCCGAAAGTTAAGGTGCCGACCTTTCTAAAAGAACGTCATCCGGAAGAGGTTATGATTGTGATACAGTACCAATTCTGGAACCTGAAGGTTTCCAGAGATGGATTTTCCGTTGATCTAAGTTTCAATGGAATTCACGAAACTTTATCGGTTTCCTTCTCCGCTTTAACGGCTTTTGTGGATCCGTCCGTGAAGTTTGCTCTTCAGTTTACGCCGTCCTTTGACAGCGGAGATCCTACCCACGCAGATGCTGAAAAAGTATCTACCAAGTCAGAGGTCGGAGAAGACGGAAAGATCATTAGTTTTGACAGCTTTCGGAAAAAGTAGAATAACGCCGCTGCCTCTAATGGGAAACCTCGAATTTTTCGAACTCTTTGTCCGAAATGTCGTGGCCGGATTTGTGATTTCGCAGATACACCTCGGTATTTCCGTCCGCTGACGCGCTTTTTTTGTCCTCCAGGAGAATCCATTTTTTCAGAGCCAATGGATTTTTGGCAAATACCAATATAATCGCCCATTCTGTTTCTTCATCTTTTTTGCAGAGCTTCAGAGAGAATTCGTCGTTTCCGTCACGAACGGCCAAAACCTTCAGATGCCGCTCCAAATTTATTTGCGGCTCCAGAAGAAAAGATAGCGGAGAAGAGTAGGCCGAAGTCTCTGTCTTTTCTTTCAGTTCGCGGTCATAGTGGGTGATTTTGTTGTTTTTTGCTATAATTACCTGAGTGGGAGGATCTCGATAGTCCATTTTCATCAGATATGGTCTTTTTAGAAAAAAATGACCTAGAGCGCCGTGCCCATGTTTGTCGATTTGCACAAAATCCGCCTCAAACGTCCCGATGGCGTTGAAATACTCTTCCGCTTTCTTTATGTATTCTTTGGAAACGTCGACTGCTCCTGAAACGGCAAACGTAACAACCAGAGGCAGAAAAAGCACCGCGATTCTGCGCGCTATCTTTCTTGATTTCCGCACCCTGGCCTCACCTTCCTAAAATCTCTCTTTTCCCCACATGATTCGGTTGAGAAACAATCCCTGCCGTTTCCATCATATCAATGATGCGAGCCGCTCTGTTGTAGCCAATTTTAAGATGCCGCTGGATGAAACTCGTTGAGGCCTTTCCTTCGCGCAATATTAGGGATACGGCTTCGTTATACAGCGGATCGTCTCCGGATAAGGAGTCTTCTGAGGAATCGTCGCCCATTTCGGAGTCGTCTTCCTCCAGAATTGTCGAGATATAGTGCGGTTCTCCCTGGGCTTTCAAATTTTCCGTGACTTTTTCGACTTCGCCGTCGCTCACGAACGGACAGTGAATGCGAACCATGCGCCCGCCGGAGGCCATGTAAAGCATGTCGCCCTGCCCCAGCAACTGCTCCGCTCCCTGCTCTCCCAGAATGGTACGGCTGTCAATTTTGGAACTCACCTGGAAGCTTATGCGAGTCGGGAAATTCGCCTTAATGGTGCCGGTAATGACGTCCACAGACGGTCTTTGGGTTGCCATTACAAGATGGATGCCGGCTGCTCTCGCCATCTGCGCCAATCTTTGAACAGCCACTTCTATGTCCTTCCCGGCCACCAGCATCAGGTCTGCCATCTCATCCACAATTATTATAATATAGGGGATGGGTTCCATCTGTACCGTTTGGGTTTCGTATATGGGAGCGCCCGTTTCCTGGTCAAAGCCGGTGTGAATCCGGCGCGCTATGGACTCTCCGGAGTTCTTTAGGCTTTCGAGCTTGGCGTTGTACCCGTCAATGTTGCGAACTCCGATCTTTGACATGGCCATATAGCGCGACTCCATCTCGCGCACCGCCCACTTTAGGGCCACGACGGCTTTTTTCGGATCCGTAACAACCGGCGTCAACAGATGTGGAATATCGTCATAGACCGAAAGCTCCAACATCTTTGGATCAATCATGATGAATTTGCACTCGTTCGGGGAAAGTTTGTAGAGTATCGAAAGGATCATGGCGTTTATGCCGACGGACTTACCGGATCCAGTGGTTCCCGCTATCAGCAAATGCGGCATTCGAGCCAAATCCGCGACAATGGCTTCTCCGGAAATGTCTTTCCCCAGTGAAATCGGCAGCGTGGCCGGCGATTTACCGTAAACGTCGGATTCTAGAATTTCTCGCAGATAAACGGTTTGGCGCTTGACGTTAGGAAGCTCGATACCCAAAGCATTTTTGCCTGGAATCACTGCGACTCTGGCGGAAACGGCGCTCATATACCTGGCGATGTCGCTGGATAATCCGATAACCCTGGACGATTTTATTCCAGCCGCTGGTTTTAGCTCATAGAGAGTGACTACGGGGCCCGGACTAACGCCCGTAATCTCTCCCTTGATGCCAAAATCGTTCAACACCGCCAACAGATTGTTGGATCTGGCTTTCAGCTCCGACTCTGACAGTTTTTCGCCCCGGGATACGGCTTCCTTAAGCATGCTAATCGGCGGCAAAACAAACGTATCTCCGTGATTTGCCTTCGAATGATCAGCTTTTGCTCCCATGATCCGTTTTCTGGCCAGCGGCGATTCAGACGTTTCCAAACTTTCCAAAGAGTCTGCAATTTCCAAAGCGTCATCGAAAAAATCACCGCCGTCGCTCAGGAAAGATTTACCGAATTCTTTTAGACGCGAAAAATTTAGGCGCACTGCTAAAATCACAGTTGTCGCGAATATGAAAGCCATTATTCCGACCAATATCCAAAAATTTGCCCCAATGGAGAGATCTATCTTCGTCCTGGCGGCTCTGGCCAAAAAATTTCCCACCACTCCAGGGCCAAACCACTTGACGTCGCAAACTGCCGCCATAAACGCAGTGGAAACACAGGCGATGAAACAGGATAGAACCCTAAAGAATGGAACGACGTGGTATTTCATCAGCTGATAGCCAAAGGATAGGAGAATTGCGGAGAATAAGTAGGAGGACGCGCCGAAGAGTTGTATCATTAGGTCCGAGTAGTAGCTGCCGGCTAGCGATAACAAATTGGAAGGCGAACCGTCGATGGCGGTATTAAGGGACGGATCGTCGGGGCTGTAGGATATCAAAGACACTATGGCGGCCATTGCTCCGAAAAACAGCAGAATTCCAAAGATTTCTATAAATCCAATGTACAATCCAGAGAAGAAATTACGGAGGGCATAGCGATCATTCTTGTACATTTCTCGTCGCCATCTAGGGAGTGTCCAGCTTGATATCGCATATTAAATTATTATAGGGAACGCTTTGCAGTTCTGTCTCGAAAGCCACCTTTTGGTTCGGCAGGAGCTTTTTGTACATCAAGTTGTGGGTCCAGATTCTCCGATAGCGGGTTCCCGGCTGCTTTTCTACCGTAGCCACGTCGTCCTGCAGCGATATTACAATTCCCGGTAGCGCCAAAACTTCGCCGGACACGTTGAGCAGTTCTCCTCTCAATCCCATGTATAACCTACCATTTTTATGGGAAAAAAAGTTAGATACATTTTGTATGACAATAGCTTTTCTGTGAAAATCCGTGGGCACGCCGACCGCTTCATAGAAATCGCCAATGGCTGGCCAAACTCTCGCCACGGCGTTTTTGGCGAAAAACACAGAAAAAACAGGCGCCAACACGCAAAACCAAAACAGCGTCCACTTGGCCAGATTCAAAGCCCGCCGTCTTCCACCCCCAAAACCATCGTCTACGGCTGCCTGCTGCCACGTCATGCCGCACACGGAGCAGCGCACTACTTTTCCTGAACCGATGGACTCCGGCTGAACGGAGTACTTGCTAGAGCACATCGGACACGTAACTATCAAAAATCAACCCTCCAGGCGCCTCCCCCGATAGTATACCACTGAAAATGATCTTTCAATTCTCCCGTTTCTTCCGTTTCTTCCGTTTCTTCTTGGCAGGAGTGCTACGCTGAAGAGCCTCATGCTTCTCGGCAGAAGTGAGTGGACGGTTTGTGTGTATCCCACAAACACAGCAGTACAACCTTGCATGCGTCTCGTCGTCACTTTTATGTTTATAGGTTCCGCTTCTGATCAGCGTACATGATGCTCCACAGTATTTGCATTCTAGGCTTTCTTCATTGCTCCTTTTGAGACTCTTTTTTGTGCGCGGATATAAGTAGTTACCCACGCGAAGAGCAGCCATGCTAGAATTGCGCCTCGCGCCCCCACCACACCCGTCGCATGTGTAAGTGCATGGGCCCAGATCCGTGAACAGCTTAAAAGAATAAGCTTGGCAATTCGGACAGTACAACCGACCACTTGAATTTGGATCTTCCACGGCCTGGCAACAGAAAAAGCCTTGTCCAAAGTTTCTCATCTTCAACCCGTTAGGATTTCGTTTCCATTCTACACCTAGTGATGGCGCCAGCCTATTAGCGGTCTTCTTCAAGTTAGCAGTCTTCTTCAAATTAGCGGTCTTCTTCAAGTTAGCAGTCTTCTTCAAGTTAGCGGTCTTCTTCAAATTAGCGGTCTTCTTCAAGTTAGCAGTCTTCTTCAAGTTAGCAGTCTTCTTCAAGTTAGCAGTCTTCTTCAAGGGCAACGACTGGAAGGACGGCGGCGCCTTGGATGACGGCTTACTTGGCAGCAAGAAGGGCGACGGCGCTCCGTCGAACAACGGACTGAACGGGAAGAGCCACGACGGCGTACTTGATGACGATACACTGTACGGCGGCGTACTTGATGACGATACACTGTACGACGGCGTACTTGATGACGATACACTGTACGGCGGCGTACTTGATGACGTTACGCTGAACGACGGCATACTTGATGACGTTACGCTGGACGACGGCATACTTGATGACGTTACGCTGGACGACGGCGTACTTGATGACGATACACTGTACGGCGGCGTACTTGATGACGTTACGCTGGACGACGGCATACTTGATGACGTTACGCTGGACGATGATTGGCTAAAATCGCTTCCTGAATAATCAAAAGCAGATAGATCGCACCAAGAGTAACCGTACCAAGAGTAATCGTACCGGTGGCGATCGTCCCCGGATATGGAATCGTCCCCGGATATGGAATTTATCTCATTCAGAGAAATTCCGCTGGAATACCCATCTGCGCCGTCTAATTCTTCCATCCCCAAAGCATTATGCGAATAGAAACAAAGAATCAGGACCGCCATTATCCTTGCAAACATACCAATTCCTTCATCAAAATTTGCGGCAACATATCACCGATTTTTGCCAATTCCAA
>JAITRM010000019.1 GCA_031288395.1 Holosporaceae bacterium
CCAATTAAAGTGGTACGTGAGCTGGGTTCAGAACGTCGTGAGACAGTTTGGTCCCTATCTGCCGTGGGTGTTCGAGAATTGAGAGGAGCTGCTCCTAGTACGAGAGGACCGGAGTGGACATGTCACTAGTGTACCGGTTGTGACGCCAGTCGCAGCGCCGGGTAGCCATAACATGGAAGAGATAACCGCTGAAAGCATCTAAGCGGGAAACTCGCCTCAAAACTAGTTCTCGCTATTAGGGCCGTGGAAGATCACCACGTTGATAGGCCGGGTGTGGAAGCGCAGTAATGCGTGCAGCTAACCGGTACTAATAGCCCAATTGGCTTGATACACAACAATCAGTCGTAAATTTCTGAGAAAAACGAGCTATTTTCATGCCAATGGCTTGAGAAAATCGCTCGTTTTAGGAATTTAGCTTCAATTTTCTGGCTTTGTTTGGTCTGGTGGTCATGGCGAGGAATCAAACGCTCCATCCCATCCCGAACTGGAAAGCGAAAGTCCTCTGCGGCAATGGTACTACGTCTTAAGACGCGGGAGAGTAGCACGCTGCCAGACTTAATAAAGCCAGAACTCCGGTTTGTTGAAATGTTGCCGCCACTCTGGCAGGCTAAACTCTCACTAACTCCGGCGCATTGTCTACAGTTTCAATTTGATACTTTTCTGATAGTACCTGCAGCTCTGTTTCATCCATATTGAACGTGTTTTTCAAAACCTTCTGCGTAAAGTACGCGCTATATTGAGCGGCTTTTGCTATCTCTTTTATTTTTAAGTAATAGCCGAGGAATAGCGCCGCCAATAGGTCTCCCGTTCCGTTAATGGGAGTGGAGAAATTGTACTCCTTCGCTTTCACGATGTACTGATCTTGAGCGTCGGAAACGAACACGCACAACTCGTCAGGAAATTCAGGAATTGATACGCCAGTTATGGCAACTATCTTTATTTTTTTTTCATGAAAATAATTCGCTGCTATCTTTAAGCTTTTCACAGCGTCGATTTTCACATTTGACAGGAGCTCTGCCTCATACTGATTCGGAGTTATTACATCCGCCAAAAGATTTTCTTTGAAGAAATCAACCACTTCCGGCTTTACGAAGCACGTTTTGCCGCCCATTACCGGATCACACAAATACAATAAGCTAGAATTTGCCGATTTGTATCTCTTTACAATTTCCTGAACGGTTTCACATATTTCTCTGCTTCCCATATATCCGGATAAAATGGCCGTACATTTACGCGCCTGTCCAATATCCTCTATTCCCTTCGCTATATCCATTATATGCTCTGCGCTAAACACTTCTCCACGCCATTTTCCATATCCCGTATGGTTTGAGAATTGCACTGTGTTTACGGGAACAACGTCAAATCCCAGCGACTGCAATGGAAAAACTGCGGCTTTATTCCCGACATAGCCATAGGAAACGTGCGACTGAATCGATAGTATCATATATAACGCCTCGCCAAACTGCAGTAGTATCGACCATTGGCGGCAAAAAAACAAATATCGAATTTCTTCTTGGAAAGTTGAAGTCTGGAAGTTATTTGTTGAGATCCCCGTGGAATCAATGTAGAGTAGCCGACAAGTTAGGAGATGGATATACGACTATGGCGGTTCCGATTATGCCCCAGGGCACGGCGATTTGGCTAATAGAGAATACGTCGCTTACTTTCGAGCAGATTGCAAATTTTTGCGGATTGCATGTGCTGGAAGTTCAGGCGCTGGCCGACGATCAGGTTTCCTCCGGCATGATGGGGGTCGATCCAGTAAATTTGGGACAATTAACCCGAGAGGAAATCGAGCGCTGTTCTCGTGATAAAAATGCGTCCCTGCTTTTGGCGACGCCGAAAATCCCGCCACTGAAGCAAAAGTCCAAGAAGAAGTATACTCCACTTTCCAAAAGACGCGATCGCCCCGACGCCATAGCATGGTTGGTTAAATTTTACCCGGATATTGGAGATTCTAGAATTTGTTCTTTGCTTTCCACGACGAAGGCGACCGTTCTCTCCATTCGCGACAAGACTCATGCAAAAATGAGAGAAATCAAACCACGCGATCCCGTTTTACTGGGGTTCTGCTCCCAGGTAGAGTTGGACAATGCCGTTGCCGCCATTAGGAAAAAGGATGAAAATCAGGAACAGGTTTCCTAGAATTTTCCCGTGAATACAGTGGAAGCTGCTTCGGCTGGAGGGGGAGAGCGAGCGTTTTGACCGATAAAATCGCCGTTGGCAGCACAAGTTTGTAGGAGGAGAAATTACCATGCTGCTATGTGATCGTCTCATAAAAGAATTATCCAGAAAAAGCGACATGATAAGCCCGTTCGTGGACAATCTATTCCAAAACTCGGTAATTTCCTACGGAATATCCTCCTACGGATACGACGCCAGAGTTGCCGACGAATTTAAAATTTTCACGAATGTAAACAATGCCGTCGTGGACCCTAAAAATTTTTCAGAAGGAAGTTTTGTGGATAAAAAAACCGACTGCTGCATCATACCTCCCAACAGCTTTGCGCTAGCTCGCACCGTGGAATATTTCAAAATACCAAAGGATATTTTCGTATTGTGCGTCGGTAAGTCCACCTATGCGCGCTGCGGAATCATAGTCAATGTAACTCCGCTGGAGCCGGAATGGGAAGGTCATGTGACGCTGGAATTTTCCAACACAACACAATTGCCGGCGAAGATCTATTCGAACGAAGGCGCGTGCCAGTTTTTGTTCTTTCGCATAGGCGAGGTTTGCGAAACATCCTATAGGGATCGCAAGGGAAAATACATGTGGCAAACTGGCGTTACTCTTCCCAAAATACGCGCATAGCCGGAGATGATTACATGTTTGGTCTTTTATTATTTGTGTTGTTAACTCTTTTTCTGCTGGCTAAATTAAATGAAATACTCGGCATAAAAATCGGTTTTCAAATTAATAAAGAAAACCTCATGGATTTTACTGCGATCGACGAGCAGGAAAAAGAAATCTCAGAAACAAATCAAAAAATCTCGAACCTTAAAACCATCTATGATGGATTTGATCCTAAAGATTTCCTTTCCAAGTCTCGAAAGGCTTTCGAGATAATTTTTTCTGCTTATGCCGCAGGCAATCTCAAAACTCTGAAAGAATTGCTGTGCCCAAGGTTATTCCAAGCGTTTTCCATGGCCATTGAGGATAGAAAATCGCGCGGCGAAACGTTGGAGGGGATCCTGGTACGCATAGTCGACGCAGAAATCATGGATTCCAGCGTCTGCAATAGCGATATTCTAGTGACGGTTAAGTTCATTACAGAACAAAGCAACGTTTTAAAATCCAAAGAAGGGAAAATTATTGAGGGGAACGCGGATTTCATTGAAGCTCGCCATGATGTTTGGGTGTTTTCACGTCAAAGATCGTCGCGAAACCCACGCTGGTATCTCCAGGAGATAAAATCCGAAAACCAATGAAAATATCCGGCTAGTCCAACAATAGACGTTTTTATTATTAAAAAAGTTGTTATTTTGGCATATCGACCCTATATATTAATCGTAACTTAATATATAATCGCTCGAAGGATGGTGGAAATGAAGAAAATTCTGAGTGTACTGCTGCTTCTTGGTCTCTGTGAAGAATCCTGTGCCCGTTCTGCCGAATTGGGTGGCTCTTTCGCTAACTCTAATCGCGGCGCCATTTCAATACAACCAATGATTTCATTCGTCGTTAAAGTAGAAAATGTTAGTAATCTTCCGGTTGAAGCAGCAATTTCCTTTGTGAATAGCGAAGGAGTCAAAGTTGACGGTTTTTCGATTGCCGAGGGGGTAAATCTTGCTCCAGGCGAGACGAAATATAAAGAATTCCTTTGGTATGGAAATGATGAGTTTGATAAGGATCCTTTGCAGAATCAGACATTCTTCATCAAGATAACGCATTCTGATGGAAGGAGGACTGTAATTCCGTTGGAATACGACGCGCGAAATGCTCAGTCTTCCGGGAAGCGCTCGTCTGCGAAAAAAAATCCAAAAACAGCGGCCCATTTGCTATACTGAAGGTCCGACAGTAGTAGCCCGTGTGGCGGAATGGTAGACGCGACAGACTTAAAATCTGTTACTCGTAAGGGTGTGTGGGTTCGAGTCCCTCCACGGGCACCAT
>JAITRM010000016.1 GCA_031288395.1 Holosporaceae bacterium
GTTTCCCTTCATATTACAAAAGGTTAGCACATCTTGCCGATATTCAACGCTATGGTACATAATTGCTCTCCTGATAAACCAATAGCATCGTAACACATTTTTCCCAACGCGACTATATAACAAAAAACTTAAGCTATGCGCCTGTTTTGTCACTCTGTAACAGGTCATGCCGCCAGTCCAGCACGGCAATAATAAATTAGCTATAGCCCTTAACCTTTTTACATTGTTTGTTGAATGATGTGTTATGTCTAAAATTTTTTCTGCTTCAACAATTATATCGTCACTGATTTTAAGAGGTAAAGCCCTAAATAAAGCAGAACCAAGCGATTTTCTTTTTCTTGGATCCTCAAAATACGCTATTAATTTTCCTGCAGTATCACTGGTTATATATTCTGCTGCGACAGCTTCTTTCACCATTACTATCGATTCTTCTTTTGTTAACCGACATTGTGATTCCTGGCTAAAAACAAAACATAAAACTAATATAGTAATAGAAAAGATTCTTTTATTTTGTTGATATATCTTAATAAGCCACTGCATTTTATCTTCCTAAATTACTAATACCAAACGTCACTACTAATTTTTTATCGCAAGCCAGGAGGCCGCTGTTGCTGAGCGAATCTCAAAAATCTTTTCGTTAATTAGAGATGACGTTTGGTATAAGTTTTTTATTGAGATTATCCCAGTAGTGTTAAAGCCAAGTTAAGATGATAAAAAATTGGATAACTTAAAAATAAGCGCAAAAAATGAGTCCTTTTTCATTTTAGGTTTTTAACAGACTAACTCATAAAGAAATGTCAAAATTTTATATTGCCAATAGATCGAGTGGGTTTAACGAACCATCGATGCAATCGCAATATTCTCCTCAATCCACAGCTATTAGCGACCTAAACCACAAAACCAGCTACAATCCAGCAATTTCTCCCCATCTCCTCAAACTCCGCGGAGAACCCGCAGATTTCGCAGCTCTCTCGGTATCGGTATGCATTCTCTAAACCATTTTTCAGAAAAATCAGGATTTGACAGACGAAGTCTTCGGTAGCAATGGCTGCGGAGATTGTACTTTCCAAATCTCCAGGTACGGTTTTATGGAGAATGGAGAGGAATTTGGGTGAAAAAAGGCATGTTTTGACAGGAAATTAGAGATCAGAAACGAGAATTAGGCAAATGACGGCAACGTCGAGAAAGCCTATGATACAGCGTATTTCAGCGACCTATTAACACATGGGCAATCTTAAATTCTCCAGTATGTCTATTGCTAAAATGGCGGAGGAAGAGGGATTCGAACCCTCGATACGGCTTTTCAACCGTATGGCGGTTTAGCAAACCACTGCCTTCAGCCACTCGGCCATCCCTCCGAAATACCTGCGACAGAAGATCATCATCTGCCGTCGTTGTCAAGGCGTCTGCGTATTTCCTTTTTCAATAGGGCCGCTCTCTTCTCGGCGCGTCTTCGGGTTCTCGCTTCCATAATCGACATGACGCCAAATGGAGCGTTCCCTTCCGAAGTCTCCGGTTCCGCTCTTTGTTCTTCGGCATATCTATTTTCGCCATCGGTGGAGATTGCCGTGTGATGTTTGGCCAAAGCGCCGGCAATCCAATCCTTTATTTTGTCCAGCGAAGCCTTGTCTTCTTTGCTCGCTACTTTTTCTTCCGGTTTTGGTGGGACTTTTTCAACAATTTTCTTTACTTTCGCCGCCATGGATTTCGCCTTCCGTCTTTGTATTTTTTTCCCTTTTATTGATTTTATGGCATCGTTGACCGTGCCAGGAGCAGAAGGTCCCATAACGGCAAATAATATGGAGGACAATTTTGATTCTTTTACGAGAGGATATTCGTCCTTTGGGATTTTGAGAGCGATTAATGCCAGACAAAAGCAAACGGCGATGGCAATGCCGCGAAATAGTCCAAACAGAACGCCGGCCGCTCTATCCATGCCGGAAAATATCGACTGCTTTACGTTTCGCGACAGAGCGCCGACGATCAGTAGCGAACACACCAGTATGGCCAGATAGACTATCACCCAGGCTAGGCCACCGGCCACGGCTCTGTTGGCAACGTACTTTCGAATGACTGGAATTAAACGCGGAGCCAATAAATTGCTCAAAAAGCCGCTGCCAAACCAAGCGCAGCTGCTGAAAAAATCTCGCGTAAAGCCCCTGATAAAGCCCATCATGGTGGACACGAAGGCCAGCAATATGTACGTGTAGTCCAGGGCATTGAAAAATTCGTTATTCATGGCGCTGACTGATTCCCAATGTTGCTATAGCATCCATTAACGTCTTTACGGCCATTAGGTTTATACCAGAAGAAGAAACCGAAGGAAATTTATTCGAATGGGGAAGAATGATATTTTTAAACCCCAGCTTCTCCGCCTCCTTCACGCGTTCCGAGCAGCGGGAAACGGATCTTATTTCTCCGGTCAGACCTATTTCTCCGAAGGCGCAGGTCTCGCGGGCAATGGCATGGCCGCTTCTGGCGGATAGGAGACTCAGCGCCGCTGCCAGATCGCAGGCCGGCTCGGATATTTTCAAGCCACCGGCGATGCTTAGGTAAACGTCTCGGTCAGAAAAAGAAATTCTACATTTGGACTCCAAAACCGCGAGTATGGTGAAAAGTCTGTTCAGATCCCAGCCAACCACCGTTCTCCGAGGAGAAGTGAAATAACTTTTGGATACAAGGGCTTGCGCTTCCACCAGCATGGGCCGAGAGCCTTCAATGCCGGAAAAAACGACGGTTCCCGGGACGTCGTTATCTCTCTGGGTTAAAAACAGCACCGATGGATTCTGGACGCTGACCAGCCCTTCCTGCCGCATCTCAAAAATCCCCAGCTCGTCGCAGGGACCGTAGCGGTTTTTCACGGATCTGAGGATGCGATAGGCGTTTCCGCGCTCGCCTTCGAAGTATAGAACCGTATCCACCATGTGTTCCAGAACCTTTGGGCCAGCGATGGCGCCGTCTTTGGTTACGTGGCCGACTAAAAACACTGTAGCCCCAGTGGTTTTTGCGAAATTTATCAATTCATAGGCACAGGTTCGCACCTGCGATACGGTTCCAGGAATAGAATCCACAAAGCTGCTGCGCAATGTTTGAATCGAGTCAACGACCAGAAAATCTACGTCGTTACCCAAAGACTTTATGATGAGGCCGACGTTGGTTTCGCAGGCTAATTTTACATCGGAATTGGCAGCTTCCAGTCGCTCGGCACGCATACAGATCTGCTCGGCGGATTCTTCCCCGGAAATGTAAACGCAGCTGTAATCCTGAGACAACGCGGCGGAAACCTGCAGCAAAAGTGTCGATTTGCCTATGCCGGGATCTCCGCCGATCAGCACGACGGACCCGGGCACAGCTCCTCCGCCAAGCACGCGGTCAAATTCGCCTATGTCGCTGAGTCTTCTGTCTATTTTTTCCTGAAAAAACGAAAGGTTTTGAAATTCCAGATCGAATTTTTCGGATATTGACGCTCCATTGACGCGGGTATCCTCAACTATGCTGTTCCATTGTCCGCAATCTTCGCATTTCCCCAGCCATTTTGGATATTCCGCTCCGCATTCGTTGCAGTGGAATATTTTTTCACTCTTCGCCATCGTAACTTCCCAACAAAAAATAATAAAAACTGTATATTAGCTGCAAAACGGCGCGCTTTGTTTTGTAAATTATGCTCGCCACATAGATATTCACGGATCCTATCATTACGCTTGGGGATATCTTTATCTGGGAGTATTGGAATTTCTGTTTCACCATGCGCGGCTCCACTCCGGCGAATTTAAAATTAAATTCCCATGGAGCAGTGTAGTAATGGTCAACCGGCATTCTGATCGGATAGAATTTCTGCAACAATTTGTGGGCTGCGGAACGATTTATCAGGTAGCAACCGGCGTGTTTTACGTCGGTTAAGTAGGCGGCAAGAAATTTACCTTTGGGCAAGGGTGCAATTTTCATCGGATGGCCGCGGTGATTTAATTCAAAGCCAACCACATCCCACAGATCTTTCTTCCGGATGAGCAGCTGGATCGTTTCGGACAACTCTTGTGGATCAAAGTAAGCGTCATCTTCGAAAATCACGGCGAACTCATTGTCGGACTCCAAAAATTTGCGCCAAGCCTTTTCGTGACTCAGGGAGCAACCGATGGTTCCGGCTTCGGGCAGCATTCGAAAATACTTTTTGTAGGTACCTAGGTCCGCGACAGATCCAATATACTTCTCTGATAGAAGTGTGCCGTCTACTGCGGAAATTCGCTCGAAAGGGCAGCCTAGACGCTCTATTTTTGGCATAACGCTATCAAGTCTATCCGTCGCCCTGTCTAGGTTCAAAAGATATGCCATGACTTTATCGTTGGAATACTCTCTAAATTTCACCGGCGAGTTGCGAGAATTTCGAAACAACCTTAGATGCATGAACAATGGAAGAAAAGGCAGATGAGATAAAATTTTTCCGCTGCAGGAACTTAAATTTAGGATTATTACAAACACATGCGCGCCGAGGGCAGTGACGGCAAGCATCAGTAGATAGTAGGTGGCGAAAGTTAAAATACGGATTCGGTTCATGGAAATTAAATCCTGAGTTCGCATAGGATCGGCGCATGATCCGACGGTCTCTCCAACTCTCTCGCCGACCGTATCACGTTTCCGTCAGCAAACACATCGCTGGCTTTCTGGGACAGATAAAAATGGTCCAGCCTAAAGCCATGATCTTTTGAAAATCCTCTATGCCGGTAATCCCACCAGGTATAACCTTTGTCCTGCAGGGCATCTTGAAACCCCGCTTCCCGAATTGCTTCCATTAGATTGCGTTCTCGCGGACTGGCTGCAATGCCGTCATAGCCGGCGATATACACGTCTTCAGGACGCGGCGCAACGTTAAAATCCCCGCCGGCGACGAAAATCTCATCTTTGAAATCCAGAAATTTATCCTTTAATTTTCGCAGGAAATCCAGTTTGGAATAGTAGGGCGCCGTATCCAACTCTTGGCCGTTAGGTACATATGCGGAAGCGACAAAAACGCCTCCCGAAAAGGCTTCCAGATATCGCGCTTCCTCCCAGAAGTCGCTTCGCACCTCCTCCAGCATATGCCTAGAGCAAATGGCGACTCCATTGCGTCCCTTCTGCCCCTTTAGGGCAACGTTGTAGCCAAGATCTTCGAAATATTCCAGTGGAAAGAGCGAATCTTCCACCCGCGTTTCCTGCAGTAAAAAAATATCCGGCGAATATTCTTCAGCGACTTTCAGAAAATTTTCAATCCTTGCCCTGATGGAGTTAACATTCCAGGATATCAATCTCATAGCAACGTCTCCGGCGTTGCTTTTATGTATCACAAATATCCTATATAATAAACGTCCATGTGTATGCAGGAATCACGTATGCGTAAGTTACCAACGGAACCAATGCAAGACGAAGCAGAAAAATTAAGAAGCGAATGCAGATCGGAAACGGTTCGCACGACGTCTCCGGAATTGGAGAAGATTTTGTACAAGACTATTCCAGTTTTGGATCATGGCTTCATTCGGGTAGTGGATTACATGGGAACGGATTCCTCCATTGTACAGGCGGCCCGGGTTTCCTACGGGGCCGGGACAAAAAAAGCGCTGGAGGATCGCGGCCTAATAAATTACCTCATGAGGCATCATCACAGTACCCCGTTTGAAATGTGCGAGATAAAGCTGCATGTCAAACTGCCGATTTTTGTGGCTCGCCAATGGCTGCGGCATCGCACCGCCAGCGCCAATGAATATTCCGCCAGGTACTCGATTCTGAGCAATGAGTTTTACATACCAAATGCTGAACAGTTGGGTACGCAATCCAAGACGAACAAGCAGGGGAAATCTGACGAGCAACTTAGCGAAAATCAAACGGAAGAAATTCTTGACATTCTAGAAAAATCCAACAGCGAGGCCTATGAAAGATATTGCCATTTGCTGAACGATCTATCTTTAACGAGGGAATTGGCCAGAACCATTCTACCCTTTGGCATATATACCGAAATGTATTGGAAAATAAATTTGCACAATCTCATGCATTTTCTAAAACTTCGCGCAGATGCTCATGCCCAATATGAGATCAGATGCTACGCTATTGAAATTCTCGATATTTTGAAGAAATGGACGCCCTATACCTACGAAGCTTTCATGAACTATAGGCATGGATCGGTTTCTTTATCTCAAAAATCTGCCTACCTCTTGAAGCAGATGCTAAAAGGCCAAAAAATTACTCCAGAAGAGAGTGGGTTGAGCAAAGGAGAGTGGCAGGAACTGGCAACGACTTTTGATATTGATGAGTGAGCAAATGCCTTTAAAAATATGTCCCTCCATGCTGTCCGCCAATCCAACTAGGTTAGGCCAAGAGCTAATGGACGTTGAAAAAGCGGGAGCGGATGCCATTCATTGGGACATAATGGATGGAAATTTTGTCGAAGCCATTACTTTTGGCTCCAATGTGGTGTCTGCCCACAGGAAACTAACAACTCTAAGATTTGACGTTCATTTGATGGTGCGGGAACCAGATCGTCATCTGGAAAATTTCTCGGCGGCGGGAGCCGACGTCATCATCGTTCATCTGGAAGCCTGCGATCATCTTCATCGAACGCTTAGCCGCATTAAAAATCTCGGTAAAAAATCCGGAATCGCACTCAATCCAGCAACTCCAATCGATAGCGTGAAATATTGCCCGGACATTTTGGATATGGTTTTGATAATGGCTGTGAATCCTGGTAGCTCAGGGCAAACATTCATAGAATCTTCCGTGAAAAAAATTTCAGAGTTGAAGCAAACGGTTCCAGCGTCGGTGGAAATTTGCCTGGATGGCGGAATAACGGCTGAAACCATAAAAAAATGTACGGGAGCGGATAGTTTCGTCTCCGGGGCACACATCTTTGGAAGCGAGAATTATTCGTCGGCCATCGGAACTCTGAAAACAAACTATCGATAAATTTCAAAATGAACGTAATTTTTAACACTTTCTCTAGCCTCGCGAGGCGTATGAAAATCAATGGAGCAAAATTTCATTCCGCATTATCCAAGACGCCATTTTATTCGGTTACAATATTCCCATTGGCGCCTAAAAACATCCAAAACAAATTAAACTTATCGTTTCCGTCCGAATATTCGATAGATCTGATATCCAAGAGTCACATAGTCGTCTTGAAATGCTCTGGCCGCTCTATTTTTATCAAAAACATCCTCCATATGCTGATGTTCGGCTCATTATCGGAGGCCGAGAAGTCGGAGCTGCACTCATTCGGATGGATATCTCTTTTGGACCTCAATGTGGACAAGCAGTGGCGCTTGTTGATTCGCGGCCATATAGATTCCTGGATAAAAAGATTCAAAAATATAGCCGAACGGCCGGCATGGAGCGTCTACGCGACTTCCGAAAGGCTCTGCAATTGGATAATGCAATATAACCTGATATCCAAGACCTCCGACACGTTATTTGGCGCAATTTTTGTTGAAAGTATAGCCCGGCAACTGAAGTTCCTAAGAAGGCAGCTGCGTCTTCCGCTGAAATTATTGGAAAAAACTGCGCTAATTAGAGCCGTTGTCGTAGCTTCAGCCGCTCTGAATGATAATAAAAAGCTCGCGTTGGCCATCGATGAATTATCAGTTTATCTGAAAGAAATAGATCCACTGAAATCCTGCCAAACCACGCTTGAAATTCTGAAAGTTCTTCGTAATTTGGTTGATATTCAGGCAATAGTTATGTTTCACAAAAAAAATATGCCCACTGAAATTTCGGAAACCATGTCGAGATTAGCGCAGATTATCAGAAATATCAGGCACTCTGACGGAGGGATCAGCATTTTCCAAAGTGAATTTACGCCGTCTCCCACCTACATAGACGCCGTGCTTTCACACGTGAAAAAAAACGATCCGAAGGAGACCTATTCCGAATATCTTCGGCTTCAATCTTTAGGCGGGATGACATTTATTCATTTGAGAAATAAATATTTCCCCTTGGAATTTAGCTCCGGATCCCAAAGAATCATTTTGGGTTCCTACCTATATTTTCTCGATCGAAATTTATCTTTTTCTCAAGACGTTAAAATTGATCACGCGCTACACAATGAGAAAAATAACATTTGGTTTAACGGAAAGTCATCGTTTTCCATAAATGAGCGGCATGTGGATTTTGAAAAGAAGCTATACATCAACAACTTGGGAACGGACCTAAGGGGCGATGAGCTTCTGTCCGAGGAGACTTTCAACGTTACATATCATCTGGTGCTTCCCAGCGAAATTCACATAACTTTGCTGGAATATCAAAACGGTTTTTTTATGGATTTAAAATCCGGAGCGCGCTGGATGTGGAATTTCAGCAAAAACGCCGAATTTTCATTTGATTTTGAAAGAAGCGGCATATTAAATGGAGAAAAGAAACAATTTACACTTTTAACGATAACCACAGCTTCCCCCAACAAGAATAAACTCAGATGGAGCCTGAAGCTAATCGTACAGGATTGCCAGCTACAGTTATGATAGATATGTGGCGAGCCTTTCAGTTGCAGACGTTGGCAAAATTCAGTCGACCGAATATGTCGCACAGACAGGCGGTTAGTGGGGCGTTTATATCAACGGACTCGGCCATTTCTTTTGCTATCTGGATTAATTCGCCATTGGCGGCAAAATCGCTGAATCTCAGCGTGCTGAATCCGCTCTGTTCTTTCCCTAAAATATCTCCGGCTCCGCGCAATTTCAGATCTTCTTCGCTCAATAGAAAACCGTCTCCGATATCCCGCAAAAGCTGTAGCCTTTGTCTTCCAATTTTGGAAATCGGATAATGGTAGAGTAAAACGCAATAGGAGAATTCTCGGCCACGTCCCACTCTTCCACGCAACTGGTGTAGCTGAGCAAGGCCGTACCTTTCGGCGTGTTCTATTACGATGATGTTGGCGTTGGGAATGTCGATTCCGACTTCAATCACTGTAGTCGAAACCAGTAATTTGAACGCGCCATCCTTAAATTGGCGGATGATATCGTTCTTTTCCATCGGCTTCATTTTTCCGTGCAGTATGCGGACATTTTCCTTGGAAAAAGCACTGCTTAGGTATTCGCAACGGGTATTTATGTCGATCATGGTCTCGGATTCTCCGATAACTGGGCAAACCCAGTAGATTTGGGAATCCGTCTCCTTTAATCGCGGAATCAGGTCGTTAATTTTAGAGGCGTTCAGCACGACGGTCTCGATGGGCCTGCGCCCTGCCGGTTTTGTGTGAATGGTGGAAACGTCGAGATCTCCGTAGCATCCCAGCAGCAGCGTTCGCGGAATCGGCGTGGCGGACATTGCCAACACATGTGGGCATTGACTTTTTTCTATGAGCGACAGCCTCTGCAGTACGCCGAATTTGTGCTGCTCGTCGATGACGATTAAGCCGAGATTCTTAAATTCCACATTGCTTTCCAGAATCGCGTGGGTGCCCACTAGAATCTGCGTTTCTCCATTTTTTATTTTTTCTATCTGACGTGGTCGCATTCTGCGATTGCCGCCGAGCATCAGGTCGGCATTTAGTCCGAGATTATCGAAAAATTCATGAATCGTTTGCAAATGCTGTAGAGCGAGGATCTCGGTGGGAGCCAGTAGCGCGGATTGGGCGCCGTTCTCCAGAGCAATTAGCATGCTCATAAGAGCGAGAACCGTTTTTCCGGACCCCACATCGCCCTGAATTAATCGGTTCATTGGTTTTCCGGACTCAAAATCACGTTTTATGTCCTCCAAACATCTCCGCTGATCAGCCGTAAGCTCGAAGGGCAGCTTTAATTCATCGCTAATGACTCCCGTTGACCTAAAAATGGGCATTTTTAGCGAGCTCAGGCGCGATCTCATTTGCCTCAGTCGGATTTGATTTGCCAGGAGTTCGTCGATGGCTATTCTTCTGCGGGCGGGAGCGGCTTCGGAGAGATCTTCCATGGTTTTCGGCCTATGTGCGGCCCCAATGGCGTCCCCAAAACTCATTAGTCGATGTTTCTCGATCAGCTCCTGTGGAATCCAGTCTGAAATAGTTGGAAGAATCCTCAATAGACTGCCCATGACATAGAGCAAAACGCGGTTGCTCAGCTTGGCCACCAGCGGGTACACCGGTTCTGGGCCCAGATGATATTTGATGGCCGCCGGAGACGCTATGACGTCCGGATGAATTATTTGAATTCCGTCCGCGTTCGCCTGGACATTGCCGCTGACGGTAAAATTGCCGCCAATGGGAAGGGCCTTGCGGATAAAATGCACATTATAGTTGAAGTACAGAACAGTTATTAGCTCTCCGGCCGGCGTTTGTCCCATAACCTTGTAGGGAAAAGAGCCTCCCCTTGGTATCGCGTGATCCATGATTTTTAGCACCACGGTCAATTTGTCTTTTTCTGAAATTTTTTCTAAATCTCCGATACGTCTGCACAGGGAAACCGGCAAATGCAGAAGCAGATCTACAACTCTACTGCCAGAGCAGCATTTTTTTATCAGGCTGAGGTTAAATTTAGACAGCTTTACAAACTTATCGATGGGTTGAAATAAAAAATCATTCATGGCTTCTGCTCCTGAAAATCAAAACGACTCCCAGAAGCGCAATAAAAACGCTAAAGTATTGATTTAAATTCAGGCCACTGGAATAAAGTAACAGGCGGCTGAACGTTGAGTCCGGTTCTCGAAAGATCTCTGCCGCAAATCTAGCAACTCCATATCCGGCGCAAAAAATGCCGGAAAGGCGGCCGTGTCGCCTGTAGCAGCGCTTTTTGAAGGCCCATAGCATGATTAGGAACAGCAGAGCCCCTTCTCCCAACGCCTCATATATTTGGCTGGGATGCCGTGGAATTCCATCTTTAAAAACAACATTCCAAGCGACCTGAGATTCTTTTCCGAGCAATTCTCCATTGATAAAATTGGCGATTCTTCCCCAGAATAGCCCCTGCGGCACACTGACAGACCACAAATCCATGAATTTCAAGAAATCAACACTTCGTTTGGCGCAAAACCAGTAGGCGGCGGCGATAATTCCAAGAAATCCACCGTAAAAGGACATGCCGCCTTTCCAGATTTTGAAAATTTCCATCGGATGGGCGAAATAATAGTCCGAGTCGTAAAATAAAACATGGCCCAGCCGCCCGCCTACGATGATGCCGATGACGGCGAAGCCAACAAAATCTTCCAGCTGTGGCCCAGAGATCACGCTGCAAGATTTGCGTGCCAAAATGGTCGTCAATTTTAGCGCAACGACTATTCCGAAGATGTAGGCCAACGAATACCAGTGTACGGGAAAGCCAAATAGCGAAAACGCGACTTTGGAAAAATTAAAAACCATACCTAACCCCTGGATATGTTTTAAAACAAAGATATTTTAAAATAAAGCTCTTTGCGCCAAGCGCGCGGCAACCATATATTTGCGATACCAGGGGTTGACGGCTGTTACAAGAGTCGCTACCATGTCGGCTCTTGTGAATTGGCGTTTTTGGAAAAGGAAGATGGCGTTATGCCAACTGTAAATCAGTTAGTTAGGAATCCCCGGAAGGACGTGGCCAAAAGGAATAAGGTTCCCGCTCTGCTGTCTTGTCCCCAGAGAAGGGGGGTCTGTACTCGCGTGACAACAACGACTCCCAAGAAGCCAAATTCCGCTCTGAGAAAGATTGCCCGTGTTCGCTTGACCAGCGGTTTTGAGGTTACCTGCTATATCCCGGGAGAGGGGCATAATCTGCAGGAGCACTCCGTGGTCATGATCAGGGGAGGGCGCGTGAAGGATCTTCCGGGCGTCAGATATCATATTATTCGCGGAGCTTTGGACACCCAAGGCGTGAAGGACAGAAAGCAGGGGCGTTCCAAATACGGTGTAAAAAGGCCTAAATAGGAGAGATTAGATGGGGCGAAGGAGAGCTGCGGAAAAGAGAGAAGTTTTGCCGGACCCGAGGTTCGGCAATGTCGTCGTTACCAAATTCGTAAATGCCGTCATGTACGAGGGGAAGAAATCCATCGCCGAAAAGATTCTCCACGGTGCTTTCGATCACATACAAAAGAAAACTAGCAAAACAGGCCTGAGCGTATTCGAAGAAGCTTTGGCCAACGTCAGGCCGACTGTGGAGTTGAAATCCCGCCGAGTCGGAGGAGCTACCTACCAAATTCCCGTGGAGGTTCGCCATGATAGGGCGCAGGCTTTGGCCATAAGGTGGCTTATCATTAACGCGCGCAAGCGCTCCGAGAAAACCATGACGCTCAAGTTGGCTGGGGAGCTCTTGGACGCATACAACGGCCGTGGCGGAGCCGTCAAAAAGCGCGATGACATTCATAAAATGGCTGAGGCAAACAAGGCGTTTGCCCACTATAGGTGGTAGTATTATGGCCAGAAAAACTCCCATAGAAAAGTACAGAAATATTGGCATTATGGCTCATATAGACGCTGGTAAAACCACCACTACGGAAAGAATTTTGTTCTACACTGGCCGTTCTCATAAAATCGGCGAAGTTCATGAAGGCGCGGCCACCATGGATTGGATGGAACAGGAGCAGGAGAGGGGGATTACGATTACGTCGGCCGCAACGACCTGCTACTGGAGTGGCCATAGGATCAATATTATAGATACTCCCGGGCATGTTGATTTTACTGTGGAAGTTGAGCGTTCTCTGAGAGTTTTGGATGGAGCTATCGCGGTTTTTGACGGCGTAGCCGGTGTGGAGCCGCAATCGGAGACCGTTTGGCGCCAGGCGGATAAGTATCACGTTCCCCGGATCTGTTTTGTGAATAAAATGGATAGAACGGGCGCAAATTTCTTTCGCTGCGTGGATATGATCGTCGATAGATTGGGGGCGCGCCCCGTTGTTATGCAGTTCCCGGACGGATTGGAGAGCGATTTTATTGGAATAATTGATGTTTTAAGTATGAAAGCGCTTCACTGGAAGGATGAAACCATGGGCGCCGAGTATGAAACTGTAGAAATCGGCGAAAAATACGCGGAACAGGCGGCGAAGTACCATCATGAATTGGTGGAAATGGCCGTGGAGCAGGACGACGCCATTATGGAGGCATATCTTGATGGAAAGGAGCCGACTGCCGAGCAATTGATAGCGTGCATTAGAAAAGGCGTCCTAAATGGCGCTTTTGTGCCGGTGTTTTGCGGTAGCGCTTTCAAAAATAAGGGTGTTCAGACGCTGTTGGACGGCGTTGTCAACTTTTTGCCGTCTCCGACTGATATTGGGGCAATCAAAGGAATTAGCTTGGACGATGGCTCTGAAGTTAAAAGGGAGCCCAAGGACGAAGAGCCCCTGTCAGCGCTAGCTTTCAAGGTTATGACGGATCCATTTGTGGGGTCTCTGACGTTCGTTCGCATATATTCCGGACGTTTGGAGAGCGGAAGCTACGCGGAAAATGCTTCCAAGGGAGATCGCGAGAGGATTGGCAGACTGCTGCTTATGCATGCCAATAATCGGGAAGACATAAAGGAGGCGTATGCCGGGGACATAGTGGCAGTTTGCGGTTTGAAACTTACCACTACCGGCGACACATTGTGTTCCACCGCAAAGCCGGTGTTGCTGGAAAAGATCGAGTTTCCAGATCCGGTCATAGAAGTTGCAGTTGAGCCAAGATCCAAGGCCGATCAGGAAAAGATGGGCGTTGCGCTTTCCCGTTTGGCCGCGGAGGATCCGTCGTTCAGAGTTAGTTCCAACCATGAAACTGGCCAGACCATCATCAAAGGAATGGGGGAGTTGCATCTGGAAATTATTGTGGATCGCATGAGGAGGGAATTCAATGTTGAAGCTAACGTTGGAGCACCTCAGGTTGCGTATAGGGAAACAATTTCAAAGGCTGCGGAGATAGATTACGTACACAAAAAACAATCTGGAGGAGCTGGTCAGTTCGCAAAAGTTGTGATACAGTTCGAGCCTGGTGATTATTCCTCTGGGCTTCAGTTTGAGAGCAAGATCTTTGGGGGTTCCGTTCCGAAGGAGTATGTACCGGGTGTTGAGAAGGGATTGAAGAACGTCGCGGAATCAGGCTGTCTGATAGGGTTCCCCATAGTGGGGATAAAGTGTTCCCTGGTGGACGGCGCTTTTCATGATGTCGACTCCAGTGTGTTGGCCTTCGAAATTGCTGCCCGTTGCGCTTTTCGAGAGGCGATGACAAAGTGCGGCGCGAAGATATTAGAGCCGGTAATGACGGTGGAAGTTGTGACTCCGGAGGATTATATGGGTGATATTATCGGAGATCTCAATAGTCGTCGCGGTCAGGTTGTTGGTATGGATCAGAGAGCGAACGCCCGCGTTATATCGGCCGAGGTTCCGTTGGCTGAGATGTTCGGGTATGTCAATACGTTGCGCTCCATGAGCCAGGGTAGGGCACAGTATACGATGCAGTTTGCGCGCTACGATGCTGTTCCATCGCATGTGGCGGAGAAGGTTATAGCCGCGCACAAGGGTTTGGTAAAGGGTGAATAGGTTAGGAGAAAAATAATGGCTAAAGCAAAATTTGAAAGATCTAAGCCACATTGTAACATAGGAACCATCGGTCACGTTGACCATGGTAAGACCACGCTGACCGCGGCGATTACGAAGGTGTTGGCCGAGAGGGGAGGGGCAAATTTTATTGCCTACGACCAGATCGACAATGCCCCGGAAGAGAGAAGTCGCGGCATCACCATCTCTACGACGCACGTTGAGTATGAGACTACCGCCAGGCACTATGCCCACGTTGACTGTCCGGGTCACGCCGACTACGTCAAGAACATGATTACCGGCGCTGCGCAGATGGACGGCGCGATTCTGGTGGTTTCCGGGACGGACAGCGTTATGCCCCAGACGAAGGAGCATATTCTACTGGCTCGACAGGTTGGAGTTCCGGCGCTGGTGGTGTTTGTCAACAAGGTGGACATGGTCGACGATCCTGACATGCTTGAATTGGTGGAGATGGAAGTTAAGGACACGTTAGCCAAGTACGATTTTCCGGCGGATGAGATTCCCATAATTAAAGGCAGCGCTCTCTGCGCACTGGACGGGAAAAATGACGAGTTGGGGAAAAACAAGGTGCTGGAGTTGATGGACGCCGTCGACAAGTACATCCCTCAGCCGGAACGTCCCAAAGACAAGCCTTTCCTTATGCCAATAGAAGACGTGTTTTCGATCGCCGGTCGCGGTACTGTGGTTACGGGTCGAGCGGAGCGTGGAATTATAAAAACCAGTGACGAGGTTGAGATCGTCGGCATAAAGGCCACGACCAAGACCGTTGTAACCGGAGTGGAAATGTTCCGCAAGCTTTTGGATCAAGGAGAAGCCGGAGATAATCTCGGGTGCCTACTGCGTGGCACGAAGCGTGAAGATGTCGAGCGCGGACAGGTATTGGCGGCTCCGGGATCGATTACTCCGCATACGAAATTCGAGTGCGAGGCTTACATTCTGAACAAGGACGAGGGCGGACGGCACACACCGTTCTTTAGCGGCTATCGTCCTCAATTCTACTTCAGAACGACGGATGTGACTGGAAATGTTACCTTGCCGTCTGGCGTTGAGATGGTTATGCCGGGCGATAACGTGAAGCTGAGCGTGGAGCTTATAGCTCCGATAGCTATGGACGATGGTTTGCGCTTTGCTATTCGCGAAGGCGGTCATACCGTTGGCGCCGGCGTAGTGACCAAGATCATAGCCTAGACCGGGAGTAAGCGATGACCGCGCAATGCATTCGCATATGCCTGAGGGCATACGATCATAGGATTCTTGATTATTCGACTTCCGAGATCGTTATGACTGCGAAGAGAACTGGCGCTCGCGTTCACGGGCCGGTTCCGTTGCCAAATAAAACGGAACGTTTTACAGTTTTGCGTTCTCCTCACATAGATAAAAAGTCTAGGGAGCAGTTTGAATTGCGAACGCACAAGAGACTGGTGGACATTTTGGATTGTCCTCCACAGACCGTCGACGCTCTGATGAAATTGGAGTTGGCTGTTGGGGTTGACGTTGAGATAAAACTTTTGGGTTAGGAATATGCGCGCTGGATTGTTGGGAAAAAAATTAGGAATGACGCGCATCTTGAGCGACGATGGCGGTCAGCACGCCGTAACGGTGCTGAAGGTTGAGCCACATGAGGTTTTGTTCCATAAAACAATGGAAAAGCACGGCTATGAAGCGGTTGTGGTCGGGACCGCCGAAGCGGTGGAAGGAAGATTAAGCAAGCCGATGCGCGGTTATTTTAAGGCTTTTGGCGGCAAGTTTTACAAAAGATTGAAGGAGTTCAGAGTTTCTTCGGAAGTAGCTCCGGCGGTGGGAACCGTTTACGGGGCAGATTTTTTTTCCGCCGGTCAATATGTGGACGTCACCGGAATATCCATCGGCAAAGGGTTTGCCGGCGGAATTAAGCGCCATAATTTCGGCGGTCTTAGGGCAACTCACGGTGTTTCCGTGTCACATAGGAGTCATGGGTCGACGGGAAATCGTGAAGATCCGGGAAAAGTCTTCAAGGGAAAAAGAATGGCCGGTCACATGGGAAATCAGCAGGTTACTCTGCAGAATCTGAAGGTTTATGGCACGGAAGGAGATCTTTTGCTTGTTTTGGGTGGAGTTCCAGGGCCGGAAGGCGGGTACGTTCTGATAAAGGACGCGGTAAAAAGGAAACGGCCGCAATGAAGTGGCAGGTGATAAAATTTGACGGCAAGGCCAGCGGCGACATTGAGTTGGATGACGCAGTATTCAACGTGGAAGCGAAGAAGGAAAGTCTTGCGGAAGTCGTAAGGTGGCAACTTGCTCGCCGACAAGCTGGAACGCACGCTGTCAAATGTCGCGGGGATATCAACAGAACCAAAAAGAAGCTCTACAGACAAAAAGGGACTGGAGGCGCTCGTCACGGGGCCCGTACTGCCAATATTTTTGTCGGCGGCGGCGTAGTTTTTGGTCCAACGCCCAGGTGTCATTGCTTTAAGGTCAACAAAAAGGTCAGAAAACTAGCTCTCAAAACGCTGCTTTCCATAAAAATGAAGGAAAACAATATAGTGATTTGCGAGGACTTCGATTTGAAAGAGGCTAAGGTAAAGAGTTTGCTGAGTTCTTTGGATAAATTGAAATTGTCTTCGGCGTTGTTTGTGGATTCTTCTCTGGAATGTGAGAATCTGAAAAAAGCTTGCTCGAATCTTCACAATGTCAGTCTATTGCCGGCCATTGGGTTTAATGTGTACGATGGTTTGAGGTACGAGAAAATCGTCTTTACCAGGAAGGCTGTGATTAACATCCAGGAAAGATTAATGGGGAAGGCGTCATGATATCAGCGTATGATTGCCTGCTTTTTCCTGTTATGACCGAGAAAACCTCGAATACGGTAAAGGATTCTGTATACGTCTTTAAAATTAACCTTAACGCGACCAAATCAGATGTAAAAATGGCAGTGGAGAAGGTATTCAAAGTGAAAGTGGCTAAGGTGAATCTTTTTAATAGAAAAGGGAAGCGCCGCACATTCCGCGGAAGGGTAGGCGAGAAGGAATCGTCAAAGTTTGCCATTGTTAGCCTGTCGGAGGGCTCCATTAATTTTGAGGGTGGTATCTGATGGCGCTAAAAGCATACAAACCTGTGACCAGCGGAACCAGGGGACTTGTGCTGGTGGATCATTCCTCTCTATGGAAGGGCAGGCCGCATAAAAAATTGGTTTGTGGTAAATCGGCAACAGGCGGAAGGAATGTTCACGGTCACATTACATCCTGGAATCGTGGCGGAGGCCACAAAAAGCTCTATCGTCTCATTGATTTTACCAGAAATAAGACGGACATAGAGGCCGTTGTAGAGCGCATAGAGTACGATCCCAACAGATCGGCGTTTATTGCTCTGATTAGGTACACCGATGGAATTTTTTCTTATATATTGGCTCCCCAGAAGCTATCTCCGGGCGATAGGGTTATTTCTTCAGATAAGGCCGACATAAAAGTTGGCAATTGCATGAAGATGATCAATATCCCCCTGGGTACGGTTGTGCACAATATAGAGTTTCATTTGGGTAAGGGGGCGCAGTTTGCTCGCTCCGCTGGCACGTACGGGCAGACGGTTGGTCGCGATTCCGGAATGGTCATAGTCAAGCTGTCTTCCGGTGAAGTTAGGTTGATAAACGGCGAGTGCCGTGCTACCATCGGCGCCGTTTCTAATCCGGACCAAAAGAATACGAATTTTGGCAAGGCTGGGCGCAGCCGTTGGATGGGAAGACGTCCTGTGAACAGAGGGTCAGCGATGAATCCGGTGGATCACCCGCATGGCGGCGGAGAGGGGAAGACCAAGAGTGGCAGGCATCCGGTGACGCCGTGGGGTAAGCCGACAAAAGGTTATAAAACTAGGAAAAAAGCAAAGCCGTCGGATAAATTTATTTTGACGTGCAGAAAGAAATAGGAGAGACTGTGGCTCGTTCGGTGTGGAAGGGTCCTTTTGTGGACGGATATTTGATGAAAAAAGCTAGAATTGTTCTGGAATCCGGGAGGCATGATCCCATAAAAACATGGTCCAGGCGTTCTACTTTGATTCCGGATTTTGTGGGCGTCACCTTTTCGGTTCACAATGGCCGGAAATTTATTCCGGTACTGGTTACTGAGGAGATGGTAGGGCATAAGCTGGGCGAATTTGCCCCCACCAGAACGTTTCATGGGCATTCCGGAGATAGAAGAGTAGCGAAGAAGGGCGAATAGTTCCAATGGCAAAGAGATTGCGCATACAGTCAGATTCCATAGATGTGGTGGCCAAGAATAGAATGGTTTCTGCGTCGCCGAGGAAACTTAATTTGGTCGCTGGGCTGATAAGAGGAATGTCGACGGAAAAAGCTTTGAACACTTTGCAGTTTTGCAAAAAGGCTGTGGCTGTGGACGTTCGTAAGACCCTTGTTTCTGCCATTGCCAATGCGGAAGAAAATTATGGACTGGATGTTGACTTATTGACCGTGAAAGAGGCGCATGTTGGGAAAGCCATTTCGCTCAGGAGGTTTGTTGCAAGGGCCAAAGGCCGGGCCGGTCCGATTCGCAAGAAGTTCAGTCGGTTGACCGTGGTTTTATGTGAGAGCAGGACTTAAGATGGGACAAAAAATAAATCCCAACTCGCTGCGTCTTGGTATAATTCGCAACTGGAATTCCAGCTGGTATTCCAAAAACAATTATGCAACCTTGGTCCGTCAGGATTTTGAGTTGAGGAAATTTTTAAATAAGAGGTTAGATCAGGCCGGCGTTTCAAAAATAGTGCTTGAAAGGTTGGCCAATAGAGTGGTGGTGACGATACATACCGCGAAGCCCGGCGTTGTAATCGGCAAGAAAGGAAATGAGATTGAGAAGCTCCGTTCGGATTTGATGGCGTTGGCAGGAATGGAGGTTTCCCTCAACATTGCCGAAGTGCGGAAACCGGAGCTCGATGCGAAGTTGGTTGCTGATTCCATTGCTTCTCAAATAGAAAAGAGGGTTGGATTCCGCAGAGCGATAAAGAGAGCGATGCAGTCCACGCTCAGATCTGGAGGGTTAGGCATAAGGGTAAATTGTTCTGGTCGTCTAGGCGGAGCGGAAATTGCCAGAATGGAGTGGTATCGCGAAGGACGCGTTCCTTTGCACACTTTGAGGTCGGATATAGATTATGGGTTGGCGATGGCGCACACCACCTACGGTTCCATCGGGATCAAGGTGTGGATATGCAAAGGCGAAATCTTCAACACGCGGCACGTATTCTTGCCGAAGCGGGCCGGCGATAGATCGGAGAGGGAATAGACGTGTTATCTCCAGCAAAAACTAAGTTCAGAAAACAGTTTAAGGGAAAAATACATGGAATTGCGTCTCGGGGACATCGTTTGAGTTTCGGTTCCTACGGATTGAAGGCGATGGAGCCGGCTCGGATTACAGCAGCTCAGATCGAGGCTGCAAGACGTGCTATTACGAGATGCATGAAACGTGTCGGCAAGGTTTGGATTAGGGTATATCCTGATGTTCCGGTTACCAAAAAGCCGGCAGAGGTGAGAATGGGCAGCGGCAAAGGCGGAGTGGAGTACTGGGCCAGCAGAGTTTACCCCGGCGTAATTCTATTCGAGATGGATGGGGTTGAGGAAGCGGTCGCCAAAGAGGCTTTATCGCTTGCCGCGGCAAAGTTGCCAATCTTCACCAAAATAGTGGCGAGGGGCGCTTAAATTATGACAAAGAAGGTCGCTATGTCTTCGATTGACGAGTTGGAAGCAGCAAAGATGGAAGTGATGAGAATTCGCTTCCGCAGGGTTTTGGGGGAGAGTGTTCCTCCTCACAAGATAAGAAGCGCTCGCAAAAATGTTGCAAAATGTGTAAGATTGCTCCAGAGTGGTGAGGTAAAGGATGCCTAGGCGTATTTTAGAAGGCGTTGTCACAAGTAACTCCCGAAACAAGACCGTTGCAGTTTTGGTGACCAGGCGTGTCATGCATCCGAAGTATAAGAAATACATCAACGTTTCGAAAAAATACCATGCTCATGATGAAAAAAACGAAAAGAATATAGGGGATCATGTCGCCATTCGTGAGACGAATCCCATATCCAAGACCAAATGTTGGATGGTAGTCAGCAGTGGGAGCGAACAGCCATGATACAGATGCAATCTCGCCTAAAAGTGGCCGATAATTCCGGCGCAAAGGAAATAATGTGCATCAAGGTATTGGGCGGAGCAGGTCGCAGATACGCTGGAGTGGGCGATATCATCGTAGCCTCGGTAAAGGAAGCGATTCCGCGCAGTAAAGTGAAGTCTGGCGAAGTGGTGCGTGCCGTCGTTGTGAGAACTGCCGCCGCCATTTACCGCAAGGACGGCAGCACCGTGAGGTTTGACAGGAATGCGGCGGTTTTAATAAATAAACAGGGGGAACCGATAGGGACTCGTGTCTTTGGTCCAGTTACCAGAGAGTTGCGCGCTAAAAACATGATGAAGATAATTTCCCTAGCTCCGGAGGTTCTGTGATGAACAGATGGCGCGTTAAGAAGGGGGATGTTGTTCAGGTAATTGCTGGCGAAGATAGGGGCGCCAGAGGGGAGATACTCGCAGTTTTAAGAGAAAAGAGAAGGGTAGTTGTGAAGGGCGTGAATTTGTGCGTAAAGCACCAAAAGCCTTCCGTCAGTAGTCCTGGCGGGATTGTAAAAGTGGAGAGATCCATCCATGCCTCCAATGTCATGTTGTTGGATTCTTCCGATGATAGGCCGACTCGCGTCGGGATTAAAATTGAAGACGGGAAAAAAGTACGAGTCTCAAGGCGTACTGGTTCTGCAGTAGGATAGGCGTAGGGAAATTATGGCACGGTTGAGAGAATATTATTTTGAGAAGATCGTTCCGCAATTGATAACGGAGTTCAAATTCCGTAACACTTTGGAAGTCCCTCGGCTGGAGAAGGTTGTCCTCAACATGGGAGTTGGTAAAGCCATAGCCGACAGCAAATACATTAAACAGGCTCTGGACGAATTGACTATGGTCGCGGGGCAAAGGGCCGTGACCACCATCGCTCGCAAATCGGTGGCAACCTTTAAACTGCGAGCAGGTCAGAAAATAGGGGCGATGGTTACGCTGCGCGGCGACCGCATGTATGAGTTTCTTGATCGTTTGGTGAATGTTGCCCTTCCTAGGGTCAGGGATTTTAGGGGATTGTCTAAAAAATCCTTCGATGGAAACGGAAACTATTCCTTCGGCATAAAGGAGCAGATAGTCTTTCCTGAAGTTGCTGTGAGTAATGTGGAGAATATTCACGGTTTGGACGTTGTGGTGGTGACGACTACCAACAACGATGTTTATGCAGCTGCGCTGCTTAAGGCGTTTAATTTTCCGTTTGTTGCTTGAGGAGATAGAAAGAAATGGCTCGCTGTAGTAGCATTGAATCAGCCAAAAGGATTCGCCGAAAGGTTGCGGCGAAAAAGGTTCGGCGCGCGCAGCTAAAAGCGATAATTATGGATAAAAATGCTGCGCCGGAGGAGCGTTTTGCGGCACAGTTGAAGTTGGCGGCCATGCCGAGAACATCGTCCGCCACTAGAATTAGAAATCGCTGCATGATTACCGGCAGGGCGAGGGGCGTACACAGAAAATTCAATATTTCTCGCATTATGCTGAGGGAAATGGCTGCGGAGGGATTGATTCCTGGCGTTTACAAGGCGAGCTGGTAACGGAGAATATAAAATATGATGACTGATCCAATTGCAGATATGTTGGCCAGGATTAAAAACGCCAGTCGCAGGTACTTCGAGAATGTTGATATTCCGTCTTCCAAGATTAAGGCTGGAATTCTACAAGTCCTGGAAAAAGAGGGATATATCAATGGTTTTGAAGAGGTAAAATTGGGAGGTCGGGGCGTATTGCGGGTGAGTTTAAGATATTATGAAGGCGAATCGGTGATCAAGGAGCTTGATAGGGTGTCAAAGCCGAGCCGTCGCGTGTATTTTAAGCTGAAAAAAATAGGTTCCGTGCACAATGGTTTTGGCATTTATGTGTTATCGACGTCCAGGGGTATTATGTCGGATTCTGAAGCCAGGGAAACCAATGTCAGCGGCGAAATTTTATGTAAGGTATTCTAGATAATGTCAAGAGTTGGAAAACATCCCATTGATATACCAGCTGGAGTTACCGTAGATTTCAAGGACGGTTTGCTGAGCGGTAGGGGTAAAAACGGTAATTTTGACTTTAAAGTGCACGAAGCCGTAAAAACGGAGATAGTGGACGGCAAGATTGTATTTAGTCCCGGCGATGACAGCAAAATTTCCAGATCCATGTGGGGGACATGTCGCGCCATTGTTTCCAAAGCAGTGGAAGGTTTATCTACGAATTTCGTGAAAAAGGTAAATCTTGTGGGCGTTGGCTATAAGGCTTCCGTTCAGGGAGAAAATTTAGTGATGCAGTTGGGCTATAGCCACGATATAATCTTCGAGATTCCAGGCGATCTGAAAATTGTTTGCGAATCTCCAACTACAATTTCCGTTTCTGGCATGAGCAAGCAGCGAGTTGGCGAGGTTATAAAAAGGCTTCAGAGATATAGGGCTCCTGAGCCGTATAAAGGCAAGGGTGTGATTATTGAAGGTCAGTATGTGTATCGCAAAGAGGGAAAGAAGAAGTAACCATGGCTAGGTTTGGCGATAGTTTCATGCGCAGGGCGAGAAGGGTTCGCTATAGGGCGAAGGCGAAGTCTTTTGGAAAGCCTAGATTGTCGATTTTTAGGTCTGAGCGTCACATTTATGCCCAGATAATCGACGACAATTTCGGAAAAACACTGTGTTCCGCATCTACAGTGGGTAAAGGCTTTGACAAAAGCGATAAGACTTCCAATCGAGACGCCGCCGCCAAAGTTGGAGCAATGATTGCAGAAAGGGCTGTAAAAGCCGGAATTAAAGAAGTGGTTTTTGATCGGGGAGGCTGCAATTATCACGGGAGAGTGAAGGCTTTGGCCGATGGTGCTCGTGGCGGTGGCTTACTGTTTTAGAGGAAGATTTTATGAGTCGTGAGGAAACAGCTTATATAGAGAAACTTGTGGCAATAAATAGGGTTGCCAAGGTGGTGAAAGGCGGCAAGAGGTTTTCGTTTTCAGCTTTGGTGATAGTGGGCGACGGAAAGGGCAGGGTAGGCTACGCCAATGGAAAGGCTCGAGAAGTTGCGGATGCGGTAAAAAAGGCTTCCGAAAGGGCCAAAAGGTTTATGATTCGAATTCCGATGCGAGAGGGGCGTACATTGCATCACGATTCTCATGGAAGGTTTGGGGCCGGGAATGTCGTGTTACGTTCTGCTACGTCCGGTACGGGCATTATTGCCGGCGGCGCCATGAGGTCTGTTTTTGAGGCGTTGGGGATGCACGACGTGGTCAGCAAGTGCGTAGGCACCACAAATCCGCATAATATGGTGAGGGCCACATTTGATGCGTTGAATTCTGTGGCCTCTCCCAAATATATCGCCAGCAAGCGTGGGAAAAAAATTAATGAAATTACTTCCCGCCGTAGTTCGATAAAGTGAAAAGGTTTGCGGATGGTTAAATCTAAATCTAAAACTTGCAATTTGTGCGTTGTCCAGACCGGAAGCGGAGCTAGGTGCGAAAAGTCGCAGGTTCAGAGTCTGAGAGCGTTGGGGTTGGGAAGAATCGGCAAAAAAGTTTTGCTGCAGGATAACGGCTGCGTACGAGGACTAATCAAGAAGGTTTCCCATCTGATAAGGGTTGAGGAGGGCAAATGAACAGCTTCGGTTTGAGTAGTCTCAAGGCTCGCCGCGGGATAGATAAAAAGGCGCTGGGAAGAGGAATTGGCTCCGGTTGCGGAAAAACCAGTTCCTATGGCCACAAAGGCGGCAAAGCTCGCTCCGGACGCGGCGCTGTAAGTTGGTTCGAAGGCGGACAGATGCCGATTTTCCGCAGATTGCCCAAGAGGGGGTTCGTATCCAGGAAGGATAAATCCTCCATTGCCGTTGTCAATCTTGCTGATTTGCAGAAATTGTGCGAGGCAGAGGTTATTTCTTCGGAAAAAGAGATAAATGTGGAGTTTTTAAAAGAAATTGGCTTGATCAGGAAAACGGCGGAAACTGTTCGTCTGCTGGCCAAGGGAGAGTTGAAAGTTGCGCTAAATATTACCGTCGGGTACGCTTCAGGCGCCGCGCTGAGCGCAGTTGAAGCTATCGGCGGAAAAGTTCAAATAATCTAGGTTGTTGCATGGCTAATGGAAATTTTGCTCAAGGTTTAAGTCTAGAAACGTTCTCAAAGGCTTCGGATTTGAAGAAGAGGCTTCTTTTTACGTTGATGGCTCTTTTTGTTTATAGAATTGGCACTTACATTCCGCTTCCGGGGCTTGACCCGATCATCATCGAGGATCTTGCGCGGCGGCACATGGCCGGCGGCGGCATCTTGGGCATGTTTAATATGTTTTCCGGCGGAGCCCTGAGCCGTATGACGGTTTTTGCTCTAAATCTAATGCCCTATATTTCCTCCAGCATTATCATCCAATTGTTCACTATGGTTTCTCCAACGCTGGAAGCCCTAAAAAAAGAGGGAGAGTCCGGCCGAAAGAAAATTCACCAATACACCAGATATCTGACGATCTTCGTTGCCAGCCTCCAGGCCTATGGCATTAGCTTGTTTTTAATGAACATACAGGGGAGTCCGGTTGTTATCGGCGGCATATTTCCGGTGATAGCGGTTCCGTCTTTGGTTTGCGGCACTCTGTTTCTCGTTTGGCTCGGCGAACAGGTTACTTCCCGAGGAGTTGGAAATGGATCCTCTCTGCTGATTTTTGCAGGTATAGTAGCCAATATGCCGGCCAGTATCGCGAGTATCTTCGAGTTGGGAAGGGCTGGCGCGCTCTCGATGTTTGCCGTCATAACGATATTTGCCGTGGCGATTGCAGTAATTGTATTTGTCGTGTTTATGGAAAGGGCTCAGAGGCGCGTCACCATTAATTATCCTCAAAGACACGCCGCGCTTGCACAGGGAAAAAATATGGACGCCAGTCACCTGCCCCTAAAAATCAATTCCGCTGGCGTGATTCCTCCGATTTTTGCCTATTCGTTGCTGTCCCTGCCGCTGATGTTAGCAAATTTTGTGAAGGATTCGGACAACGAGCTCTTGGGGTCGTTTGTAATGTTCTTTAGTCGTGGCGGCGTTTTGTTTTCCGTCATTTTGGTGACGATAATAATGTTTTTCTCATTTTTCTATACGGCAGTGGTCTTTAATCCAACGGAAACGGCCGATAATCTAAAAAAAGCAGGTGGATTTATTCCCGGCGTGCGTCCTGGGCAAGCGACGGCTGATTATCTGGATTATATCCTGACCAGATTGACAACGGTCGGAGCTTTGTACATGGCGTTCGTGTGCATTCTGCCGGATATCATGAATGCAAAATTCGGAGTTCATTTCATATTTGGTGGGACGGGAATTTTGATTATAGTTGGCGTCACCATTGATACCATATCCCAGGTTTATACGCATTTGCTCTCGCACCAGTATAGGGGCGTGCTGAAGAAAATGGAAAAAAAGAAAAGATGACTGGAAAATTAGCGCAAATAATAGTCCTTTTGGGAGCTCCCGGAGCAGGGAAGGGGACAGTGGCGCAGTATTTAAAGAGTAAATATGACGTTTGTCACTTTTCCACTGGAAATTTGTTAAGAAATGAGATACAAGAGGGAACCAATTTGGGGATGAAGGTTAAGGGGATTGTAGCGTCCGGCGGACTGGTTGGTGATGACGTAATCAATGAAATCGTGGAGAAGAATCTCGGAGAAACTGTTGGCGGGTGTAGTATTGTTGTTTTAGACGGGTATCCGCGCACGAGGCGTCAGGCTGAAGTCCTTGATGGAATGACGTCCGGAAAATTGAAGGCTTTAATACGCGTTGTAGAGCTAAGTATTGATAGGGAAGCGCTTATTTCTAGGTTATCTCAGCGGTTGGTCTGCTCCGAATGCGGAAATACCTATGGTCCCAAGGACGGAAAGAGCACATGTTCCTGTGGAGGGGGCTTGATAAAAAGAAAAGATGATGAAGAGTCTACGATTCGGGAAAGGTTTAGGAAATACGAGGAGGAGACTCTTCCGGTTTCCAGCTATTACGGCGATAGATTGGTCAAGGTTTCCGGCAGCGGAACGCCTGACGAGGTGGCGCAAAGCGTGGATGGCGTTTTGTGCAGCTTTGGCATTGAAAAAAGGAGATAATTCGTGGCTCGTATAGCTGGCGTAAATTTACCCGATAAAAAAAGAGTTGAGTTTGCCCTGAGGTACATCTATGGAGTGGGGCCAGCTCGTTCGAATCGCATATGCAAGGAAGTAGGCATATCTGATTCCAAGAGAGTTTTTGAACTTACGGAAGAGGAAGCGCTGCAAATTCGCGAGGTGATTGACAGAGATTATCAGGTGGAGGGAGACCTTCGACGTGTCGTCTCCATGAACATCAAGAGACTTATGGATTTGGGATGTTATCGCGGCCTGAGACACAGAAAGGGTCTTCCGGTTCACGGGCAGAGAACGCATACTAACGCTCGCACGCGCAAAGGAAAAGCCAGGGCGATTCCAGGCAAGAAAAAAGTAACGAAGTAGGGAAGGTATCATGGCCTATAAGGGATCTCAGAAGCTGAGAAAAAAAGATCGTAAGAATGTGACGCTTGGCATTGTCCACATTAATGCGACGTTCAACAATACCATGGTTACGGTTACAGATTTGCATGGGAATACGATTGTGTGGAGCTCTGCCGGAAGTTTGGGATTTAAAGGGTCCCGCAAGTCCACTCCCTACGCTGCTCAGGTGGCGGCGGAAAAGGCAGCTTCAAAAGCCATCGAGCACGGGATGAAGGAAGTTAATGTGGAAATACTTGGGCCTGGAGCTGGAAGAGAGTCGGCATTGAGGACTTTTCAGTCCCTAGGGTTGATCGTCGGCTCCATTAGAGACGTAACCCCGATTCCACACAATGGATGCAGACCGCCGAAGCGTCGTAGAGTGTAACAAACAGAAGAGGTTTACAGTGATTCAAAAACAATGGCAAGACCTGATTAAGCCTTATAAGCTTCAGATTGAAGGCGTTGACTCCGGTTCAGCCTCTTTCGCCACGCGCGTGGCTACGATGGTCGCTGAGCCTTTAGAAAGAGGTTTTGGCGTAACTCTTGGGAACTCGCTGCGCAGGATTTTGCTCTCTTCCCTGAAAGGAGCAGCGGTTACTTCCATCCGGATTGACGGAGTTCTGCATGAGTTTTCCACCATTCCGGGAATCACCGAGGATGTCACGGACATCATCCTTAATATCAAATCCATGCCACTGAAATTAGAGAGCGATACGCCGAGGAAGATGAAAATTAGTGTCACGGGTCCCTGCGAAATAACCGCCGGAAGTTTTGAGCTGGGCGGCGGGCTTGAGGTTTTGAACCTCAGCCATCATATTTGCACCGTAAGCAAGGACGTGACCTTCAGCATGGAGATGAGCGTATCGGTGGGACGCGGATATGTGCCCGCCACTCAAAATAGAACGGAAAATGCTCCAATAGGAACGCTGTTCATCGATTCTATATTTAACCCGGTCAAAAAAGTTGCCTATAAGGTGGAAAATACGCGCGTTGGTCAGGCTACAGACTATGATAAGCTGATTTTAGAAGTGGAAACCGACGGTTCCATCTCCCCCGAGGATGCCGTGGCCATGTCGGCAAAGATTTTGCAGGATCAGCTTCAGAAATTTATCAATTTTGAAGAAGATATCGAGGAAATTCATGCTGAAAAGGAACGAGTTCTGCCATTCAACCCTAGTCTGTTGAAGAAAATTGATGATTTGGAGCTTTCAGTTCGCTCCATGAATTGTTTGAAGGGCGATAATATCGTTTATATAGGGGATCTCGTGCAAAAGACTGAGGGAGAGATGCTGCGTACTCCTAATTTTGGAAGAAAGTCGTTGAATGAGATAAAGGAAGTTCTTTCGCAGATGGACCTTTGCCTCGGCATGCAGGTTAACGGTTGGCCTTTGGATAACGTGGAAGACACCGTTAAGAAAACACACGATAAGTTTTAGGGAAGTTTACAATGCGTCACAGAATTAGCGGTAGAAAGTTTAATCGGAGAACGTCCCAGCGGATGGCGCTATTTAACGGCCTTGCTAAGGCGTTGTTGAGATATGAGCAAATAGTCACAACTCTTCCCAAGGCGAAAGATTTGAGACCTTATGTGGAGAAGATGATAACCCTTGGGAAAAAACCGTCCGTTGCCCACCGGAGGGATCTGTTTGCTAAATTAAGGGATAATAGCCTGGTGTCCAAAGTGTTTGGCCCATTGGCGGAGCGTTACATGAGCAGAAACGGCGGCTATACGCGAATCGTAAAATGCGGATTTCGTTCCGGAGACGCCGCCCCGATCGCGGTCATCGAGCTGCTGGATCGCGACGAGTCGGCCAAGCAAGGCGCCGGCGCAGCGGCGGCGGCATCTAAAGCCGAGTAGATTTTCCTTTCATTAGCCTCGACTTGTCGCGATTCCATTCCCGCTCTTTTATTTTTTCCCTTTTATCGAAGTTGGTTTTTCCTTTTCCAAGTCCAAGAGAAATTTTTACAAATCCTTTTTCGTTGAAATATATGTTGATGGGCACCAGAGTAAAGCCCCCTTTCTTTAGTTGCCCTATTAATTTAAGGATTTGCTTTTTACGAAGAAGTAATTTTCTGGTTCTCAACGGATCATGGTTTCGGCGATTGGCCATGGCATATTCTGCAATATGCATCTTGTAGAGAAACACCTCTCCATTTCTGGATAAACCAGCATAGGCGTCGGACAAATTTACTCTGTGCTGGCGAAGAGACTTGACTTCGCTGCCAAGCAACACAATCCCAGCTTCTACTTTTTCAAGAATTTCATAGTCGTAATTTGCTCGGCGATTGTAGCCAATTTCTCTATATTTAGACATCTTCTAACCAAGCCCGATTCTTTCCGCACAGGCATCTATCCGCTCTTCAAGCGCTTTAGTTATGGGCGTCAGAGGAGCGCGTAGTTCATTTTGCATAAACCCCCATTTGCTCAGCAGGTATTTTACCGGAGCAGGGCTTGGTTCGGCAAACATTAATTCATGCAGCGGCGCGAGAGTATCTCTTAGGATGCCAAAACGTTCCATATCCTTCTGCTGAAATGCTTTGTACATTTTCATGCATAGATCTGTGGCCACGTTTACACTGGCGGAAATGGCGCCATCGGCTCCCATGGCTAGAGCCGCGCAGACCATCTCATCGTTTCCGGCCAGAAAGCTGAATTTTTCCTTCATGCGCATGTATTCGTGCGCATATCTTGATAAGTTGGTGGAGCATTCCTTAACGGCAGTGATATTTGGCAGGTGATACAGCTTTTTTAGTGTATCGAAATCAATTTCCCTGCCGACTCTTCCGGGATTATTGTAGATAATTATTTCTTTCCTTGTATTTTCGCCGAGGATCCTAAAGTGCTGGAAAATCTGATCAGAAGACGGTTTTATGTAAAATGGAGAGATACAAAGGAAATAATCAGCGAATTTCTCCACTTTTTTTATGAGTTCTAGACAATTGGCGGTTATAGGATCGATGACGCCGCAGATTATCTTGACTCTTCCGTCGATTAGCTTGGAGGCGACCCGCAGCAGCTCTATTTTTTCCTGAAGCGAGAGCGCCAACGCCTCTCCGGTAGAGCCGCAAACGACAACGCCGGAAATTCCCTGAATCGACAGGTGATGTATATATTTTTCAAATGCCGCCAAATCCAATTTTCCGCTCTTAAACGGAGTTACGGCCGCGGCAACGTAACCATTCAGCATTTCGTATAGCTTTCATCACGTAAAACTCCGCGAATACTAGCAATTACTAGGGAAAAAGTCGACAACCATCAGAAGCAGGATCTCGTCCATAAGGTTGAAAAAAAAGCAAAACCGTATATTGTGGGCTTGGAGATATCATTTGGGCGAAGTATTGATTAATGAACACTTGCGTTGTGTCGGTTCTTCCTTCGGTACCCCTGGATGGCAGCTTTTCGTATCTATCGGAAGCAAATTTGGAAATTGGCGATCTGGTCAAGGTTCCTTTTGGGATGAGAGAAGTTATCGGTTTGGTTACCGGAGATCCAGTTGACGCCAATAGAGAACTGAAAAAAATATCTTCTGTTTTGAATTTCAACATCGGCGCGGAAAATTGCAAATTTTTACGGTGGGCGTCTTCCTATAATTTGATGCCTGCGGGAAGCGTTTTAAAGATGATATTGGCCGAAAAGACAGTTTTTACGGTCAAAGGAAAAAATGATCTTGCTCCGGAAAAAATAAACGCCGGTGACTTTAGGGATATAGAACTGAATCCGGAGCAAAATCTAGCCTGTGCTAAAATTGTGGAAAATGAGTGCAAACCATTTCTGCTGGATGGAATAACCGGATCTGGTAAAACGGAAATATACTTATCCGCGGTTAGAGATACTCTGCTAAAGGCTCGGCAAGCGCTGATTCTATTTCCGGAGATTGCTCTAACTAGTCAAATATCACTGCGCGTCGAAAAATACTTCGGATTTCAGCCGATGATCTGGAATTCCAATGTTAATGCCGTAAGTAGAAGATTGATTTGGCGTCAGGCAATAGCCGGAGAGCCATGTCTTGTGGTTGGCGCTCGTTCTGCGCTGTTTCTCCCGTTTAAAAATTTGGGATTGATTGTTGTGGACGAAGAGCATGATTCCTCGTACAAACAGGAAGAGGGCGGATTTTATAATGCTCGGGATATGGCGGTCGTGCGGGGCAATTTGCTGAAAATTCCGGTGATTTTATCGTCTGCAACTCCATCCATAGAAAGCATATTAAACGCCGAGAACAGAAAATACGGATACGCGTCTGTTAAAAGCAGATACGGCGCATCACAGGTGCCGTCCGTTGACCTGGTCGATATGCGGCAGAATAAGTTTGATGGGTTCATTTCTCCAATCTTGCTAAATGAAATAAAAAGAAACATATCGCGGGGAGAACAGTGCCTAATTTACCTGAATAGGCGCGGCTATTCCCCCATAACGCTCTGTCAATCCTGCGGAGAGAAAATCATGTGCCCGAACTGCAGCGCGTGGTTGGTGCAGCATCGGAATATGGACAAGCTGCTCTGCCACTATTGCGGTCATAAAATGAGCGTTCCGAATGTATGTGGTAATTGCGGCGCAGAAAAATCTCATATCCCATTTGGTCCCGGGGTTGAAAGAATCTTTGACGAACTTCAGGCGAAATTACCGACCGTGCGCATCGAAATTGCCTCCTCCGATACCATTGGTTCCGCAAAAAGCATCGAAACTCTGTTCCAGAAAATCATTAACAATGAAGTTGATATAGTTGTTGGCACCCAGATATTGGCGAAGGGACATCATTTTCCAAACATCACTTTGGTGGGCGTTGTGGATGGTGATTTGGGACTGAACGGAGCGGATCTCCGCGCATCTGAAAAGACTTACCAGCTCATTAGTCAGGTAGCGGGTAGGGCAGGGCGCGCGGAAAAGCCAGGAAAGATTCTGATACAGACATTTAATCCAGACCATTCGCTCTATGCCGCGCTAAAATCAAATAATGTGAAAAAATTTTTAGATTTAGAAATTAAATTTCGCCGGGAAAGGGAATTGCCACCATTTTTCAAATTTGCTGCAGTCATAATTTCCGGTGTCAACAGGGAATTAACGAAAAAAATTGCTCAAAATTTAGGAGAAACATGTCCGAAAAGCGTAAAAATGTATGGACCGGCTCCGGCTCCACTTTTTCTACTTCGTGGAAGAACTAGATGGCGAATTTTACTCAAGTCCTCAAAAAAAATTTCCCTAAATAATGTCATAAAACAATGGATATTTTCTCAAAAAATACCAAAAAACATTAAAATTCAAATAGATATTGATCCAAACAATTTTTTGTAAAATTAACGTATTGTAAATCAATTTGTTTTAGATTGGAGAAGACGTGTAAAAGCCGAAATGTATTTAACGGCTACTCGTATTTTGATTGAGGGTATTTACGATGGTTGAAAGCACTCAGCATACCTTGGATAGAATCCGCTCTCCGCGAGTACAAATCACCTATGACGTGGAGATTGGCAACGCCATCGTCGTGAAGGAATTGCCATTCGTTATGGGAGTTATGGCTGATTTATCCGGTATGCCAACTGACCCTCTACCTCCAATGAAGTTGAGGAAATTTGTGGAAGTTGACAGAGACAATTTTCCAGAGTTTATGCTTTCCATAAGCCCGAGATTATCTTTCCAGGTGAAAAACACTTTGGGTGATGGCGTGGACGGCTTGAGCGCCGAGTTGTTTTTCAAGCACATTGATGATTTTAGCCCCATCAGCATTGCCCAGCAGGTGCCAAAGCTGAGTAAAATTTATAACTCAAGAATAAGGCTTAATGACCTCGTGGTGAAGCTGGAGGGAAACGATGTTCTCCAATCCCGTCTCAGGGAAATTGTGGAAAACGCAGATCTAAAGGCTGCTCTCAAGCAGCAAATTGACGCTCTGCTGAAGGCCAATAAACAGACCATAACTGCTGATTTTGCGACTACTTTGGGGTCAGCGGGCTCCAAAGATGCTGCTGCGGCTGCGGCAACGCCTCCGCCGGCCGGCGCGACGCCAAATGGGGCAGCGGCTCCGACAGAGGCCGCAAAACCCGCTAGAGAAATCCTCAAGGAACTGTTTACGGATGGAAAATTGGCTCGTGATCCAGGAGCTGAGGTGTACGCCTGCAACATATTAATAGAGTTGTTGGCTAAAATTGAGGCAGAAAAATTAACAACCATGAAAAATGCTCTCACCTATGTGGAGAGGCTGACGGCTGATATTGACGCAATCCTGAGTACGCAAATCAGCGAAATTTTGCATCATCCGGCGTTTCAGACACTGGAGGGAACCTGGAGGGCGCTGTATTACCTCGTGATGAATACGGACACCGGCGCTCATCTGAAAATAAGGGTGATGAACGCTACCAAAAAGGAGCTTCTGGATGATCTGGAGCACACCATCGAGTTTGATCAGAGTCAAATATTCAAAAAAGTATACGAGGAGGAGTACGGCACCTTCGGCGGTCATCCATATTCATGTTTGATTGGCGGTTATGAATTCACGCGAAGCGCGCAGGATCTGATATTGCTGGAAAAAATGTCCAACGTTGCGGCGGCGGCCCATGCTCCGTTTATAGCAGCGGCGCACTCCAAATTGTTTGACATGGACAGCTTTGCGCAGCTAGCGGGCCCGAGAGACATATCGAAAATCTTCGAAAGTACCGAAATGATGAAATGGAATTCCTTCCGGGACAGCGAGGATTCCCGCTATGCTGCTCTGGTTATGCCGAAGATCCTGATGAGATTGCCCTATGGACCGGACACGCTGCCGGTGGAGGGCATAAACTACGTGGAATCCGTAGATGGCTCGGATAGTTCTCAGTTCTGCTGGGGAAATGCTGCCTTTGTTTTAGCTCAACGGATAGGCAATGCGTTTTCCCTATACAAATGGCCAGCCGCCATCCGCGGAGTCGAAGGCGGCGGTCTCGTTGAGAGTCTTCCCGCATATATGTTTAAGACCACTGACGGCGATATTGCCCTAAAATGTCCCACCGAGATAGCAATTACGGATCGACGTGAGAAAGAGTTATCGGATATGGGATTTTTGGTAATATGCCACAGTAAGGGAACGGATTTTGCGGCATTTTTCGGCGGCCAAACCGTCCAAAGGCCGAAAGTCTACAACACAGACGACGCCAACGCCAATGCGGCTCTGAGTGCACGGCTTCCGTATCTGCTGGCCGCCTCAAGATTCGCTCACTACATCAAATCCATCATGCGGGACAAAATAGGATCATTCCTGACCAAAGAAAACGTCTCCTTCTATCTGAATAACTGGATAGCTGATTATGTGCTCCTAAACGATTCGGCAAGCCAAACGCTAAAAGCCAAATACCCACTAAGGGAGGCTCGCATAGACGTATTCGACGTTCCAGGCAAACCGGGGTCCTATAAGGCCACCATTTTCCTGAGGCCGCACTTTCAATTGGAAGAGCTAACGGCCTCCATAAGATTGGTCGCGACCCTACCGCCGCCGGCGAGCGGCTGAAAACGTGAGTCAGTAGTGTTTGTAGCTCAAATGGTTTTATCGCTAAATAGTCTATGTGGGAGGAGTTAGATGCCAAAAACGCCAACAGAAGGAAGTGTCTTGACCGGAGATATCGGAGCTTACGAAGCCGCAAAGCAAAAAAACTCCACAAGATCGATCAGTTGCACCATAGAAACTGAAGGACCCAGCGACATTTTTTCCAGCGAAATTAAGGACCGGGAGGGCGCCGCCACTTGTCACAGAGTGAGCTATAGGTGTGAAAGGATCACGGGCGGCGACGCATCTTCAGGAGAACTACCGAATTTCGGCCCCATTGAATGCTACGATATAACAGTTGAAATGGAATATGGTTCTTGGGCCACGGGGTTACAAGATAAACTACACGGCGGTACAATCATAGAGAAAATAACCATACGTAGATCTATGAACATAAAAAACAAACTTGTTGATATTCAAGTGACAACCTACGAAGTATGCACAATCAAAAGCTACTACCAGGTAGGGGATACGATAGTTTTTTCCTTCAAGGCGGTAAGGAGAGTCGACGCAAATGTAGCTCACAATCTTGACGGCACAAAGCTTGGGCAATCCGTGGTTATCTATGATTCGGCTACGGGAGAAGCTACCAGCGAAACGTGAGCTTAGGCTCTCTGCTCTCTGTCAACACTAACCCTGTTCGAGAATAAGGGGAATAGGTTCTGTTAGCGAAATTAGCGTAGCCATATGAGGGTTCCTGCGAATTGCAAAAAAGACATATAAGATGAAGAAGTTTTGCAAAATCTTGAAAAAACTCTTCTGAAGTGTTTGATTTTGCTGAAAAAATTTTCTACCAGATGTC
>JAITRM010000023.1 GCA_031288395.1 Holosporaceae bacterium
GCCCTGTGGAAATACAACAATTATCGACCGCATGCCCACTTGAACGGCGCAACCCCTATGGAGTATATTGCGGCAAACCGCAACTCCGAGGCAGTCTCATATGTGGTGAACTTATACAATATGCCACTTTTGATTGATCAGAATTTGGGGCGGTGCTATATTCGGTCCGGCGGCGGCTTTTGGTATTTACTGGGAAATCCATGTATCGAATAGAAGAGATAATCATATCTTGGTTCAGTGAATTAATGAAAAAAATCAAGGGTCGGCACTTCCTTGTGGCTATTCCATACGGATGGGTGTTTGTTTTTTTCATATGTCCATGTCTAATTCTGATAAGAATTAGCCTTGCCGAGAATTTAATTGCTTCGCCGCCCTATACGTCTCTGATCGAGTGGATTTCCGGATATATGCTGCAAATTCGCATCAATCTCGGGAATTATATGGTCTTGTTTACGGATGAGATGTACATTCGCGGATTTGCTACCTCCATATTGATCGCTGGAACTTCCACAATCTGCTGCCTGCTAATGGGATTTCCCATGGCCTACGCCATAGCAAGATCGTCCGAAAAAATTCGTGGAATATTGCTCATGCTGGTGGTGTTGCCCTTCTGGACTTCCTTCCTGATTAGAGTTTATGCCTGGATAATGCTTCTGAGTCCCTGTGGTTTCATCAATAATCTGCTGATACGGCTAAATCTCATAGAAGCTCCTTTGCAGTTGATGAATAACTCCTGCGCAGCCTGCATCGGTATCATCTACGCCTATCTGCCGTTTATGATTTTTCCGCTTTATAGCGCCATTGAAAAGATAGATTATACCCTAATGGAAGCCGCCTATGATTTGGGAAGTTCTCCCCTGAAGGCGTTTTTCTCCATAGTGGTTCCCCTAGCAATTCCAGGCATCTATGCGGGGTCTGCGCTGGTGTTCGTTCCGGCGATTGGAGAATTCGTCATACCTGAGCTGCTTGGCGGAGCGCAGACTCTCACCATAGGCCGGCTTGTTTGGAACGAATTTTTCGGAAATATGTCCTGGCCAACGGCGGCGTCCCTATCCATTATTTTGCTGATATTTGTCGTTTTCCCAATAGTTTTTGCCCAAAGACGTCGGGAAGCGAAATTGTCGATTGTGGATTAGTGCCCATGCGTTTCAAATGGTCCAATGTTGTTTTGTTCTTCGGGTACTTGTTCCTATATTTTCCCTTGATTTGCATAGTCATTTATTCCTTCAATGAATCGAGATTTGTCAGCACCTGGACGGGTTTTTCTTTCAAGTGGTATAAAGCTCTAATTTCTGATCCCATCATACTGCGCGCGACGGTTACCAGCCTGAAAGTGGCCGGCGTGTCTGCAACTGCCTCGGTTATATTAGGTACTATGGCAGCTATAATTATTGCCCGATGGGGAGCGTTTCCCGGCAATACTCTATTTTTAGGGGCAATTACGGCTCCTCTCGTGATGCCGGAAGTTGTTATGGGTCTGTCGCTGCTGATGTTATTTGTTGGCATGGAAAGTTTTTTCGGCTGGCCAAGCAGAAGTGGAAATATAACCGTCATTATCGCTCATATTACTTTAACATTGTCCTATGTAACACTGCTGGTTCAGGCGAGGCTGCAGGATTTGGACAATTCCATAGAAGAGGCGGCGCTGGATCTTGGGGCTTCTCCATTGAAGGTGTTTTTCGTCATAACTTTGCCCATGATTGCTCCAGCCATAGTTCTTGGTTGGTTGTTGGCTTTTGTGCTATCTCTTGACGATGTGGTGATAGCCAGCTTTGTTGCCGGTCCGGGGTCAACCACCCTTCCCATGATAGTTTTTTCCAGTTTGCGGTTCGGAATATCGCCGGAAATAAACGCATTGGCGACAATTTTGATGACTATTCTGTCGATCGCTGTCATAATGTCGGCCGTTTTCATTTACAAAGATGGGAACATCAAGAATATGTGAAAAGGAGTTGGGGCACGTGAGACCTTATGTTATTGTTTTGGGCAATGAAAAGGGTGGTACCGGAAAGTCCACTGTGGCTATGCACGTTTCCGTGTATTTGCTTAGTCAAGGGCTTCGAGTTGGAACCATTGATGTTGACGCTCGGCAGGGGACGCTCAGCAGATACTTTGAGAACAGAAAAGCCAACTCCACCGTAAACGTCAAATTGCCGACGCATGTCGCCATTCCAAGAAGCGAGGCCGCGACAAGGGAAGAATCTGAAACCAGAGATGAAAACGCCTTCAACGAGGCGCTGCACAAACTTTCCGATAGCGACTTCATAGTAGTTGATACGCCGGGAAACGACACGCATTTATCCAAATTGGCGCATTCATATGCTGATACGCTGGTGACTCCGCTAAATGACAGCTTTATTGATCTGGACGTTCTGGTAAACATGTCCAACAATGACTTTAAGTCACTTAGACCTAGCATTTATGCGGAAATGGTTTGGAATCAGAGAAAAGAGCGTGCCAAGAGGGGCTCAAGACCAACGGATTGGATAGTGATTCGAAACCGTCTCACGACCCTGTACACGAAAAACAGAAAGGATGTAAATGCGATATTGGAGGCATTGGCAAAGCGCATTAGCTTTAGGCTTGGAGTAGGTTTTTGCGATCGCGTTATTTTCAAAGAGTTGTTTCTGTCCGGCTTGACTTTGTTGGATTTGGAGGAGGGCGTAGTTTCGCTGAGCCTCTCGCATGTCGCTGCGCGACAGGAATTGCGTGAATTGATGGATTTAATGAAGTTGCCTAATTTATAACCGTCTTTCCGGGGAAATAATTTTGTCTTGCATAGTTCAAAAATTTGGAGGCACCTCCGTCGCAACTCTGGAAAGAATAAAAAATGTCGCGGGGATAATAGCCTCCTACCAGCAAAAGGGACATAATTTGGTCGCCGTTGTCTCGGCTATGGCCGGCGTTACCAATAAATTCATCGGCTACATGAATAGCTTGGGAATCTATGAGGGGGATCCGGAGTACGACAGCGTCGTATCGTCCGGCGAACTTGTTACCTCCGGCCTTTTGGCGGTGGCTCTGAAAAATCTCGGCCTGAAAGCCAAGTCGTACGCATCCTGGCAGGTGCCGATTTTTACCAGTGATACGCATGGCAATGCGATTATTCAAAAAGTTGATTCCATTTCTTTGAAAAAAGATATTTCCGCCGGAATAATTCCGGTTATCTCTGGTTTCCAGGGGGTTAGTTCGGAAAATCGCATAACGACGTTGGGGAGAGGCGGTTCTGATCTTACCGCAGTGGCTGTCGCGTCTGCCGTTGACGCCGATCTATGCGAAATATACTCGGATGTGGATGGCGTTTACACCGTAGATCCAAATTTATATCCGGAAGCGAAAAAAATTGATCGCATTAACTACCGAGAAATGCTGGAAATGGCTTCCCAAGGAGCAAAGATCCTTCAGGCGCAATCGGTTAACTACGCCATGAACAGAAATGTGGTCGTTAGGGTCGCTTCCAGCTTCGTCGACGACGGCGGGACAATTATTTCGGGAGACGTCTCTTCCAGGCCTGTCTGCGGATTGGCTGTAATCCACAATTTGGCGTTGCTGGAGGTGTACTACGGCTGTGAAGGTGATTTAAATGACATAATGGAGCTGCTGGAGAAAAATTTTATCAGGGCGGAGATTTTTCAAAACCACAATTCGCTAAGCGCTTCCATTATAGTGGATAAAAAGAAGGTGGTAACAGCCATGCATGTGCTGAAAAATTGCGGGTTGACGCTGAATTTCAAGCAGAAAATGATTCGCCGACATTTCTCATCGCTTAACGTGGTTGGCGTTTTAGTTTCTGAAGAAATAGGCGAGGAATTGTCCCAGCTGCTGCGAAGCAAAAAAATAGAAATTTTCGGTAATTATCATACGGATCACCGAATCAGCTTCGTCATTTCCACTGACCAACTGCTAAGCGCCGTTGCTGTTTTACATAAGCATTGTGGATTGGACCAATGAAAGACTACCCCAAAATTCGAAAACTAATGGAACGTGGAAACGGAATGCTAGGGTCGCAGTGCGCCATACTTGGTGGGGCTATGACTTGGATTTCAGAGTCAAATCTTGTGTCTGCCATGTCAAATGCCGGTATGTTTGGGATTTTAGCCTCCGGCGCAATGAACGCAGACGCCTTAGGATCTGAAATAGCGTTAACTCAGGAAAAAACGAAAAATAACTTTGGTGTGAACATAATTCTGCTTAATCCACAGTTACAAAACCTTGTGGATGTTTGCGGAGAGAGAAAAGTATCTCATGTGATTCTCGCCGGCGGCATTCCGGATAAAGGAATAATCGACAGGATTCATTCCTATGGGATGCAGGCCTTATCCTTTGCCCCGGCTCTATCGATTGCCCAGAGGCTGTTCAAACATGGAATCGATGCGCTAATTCTTGAAGGAAACGAAGCCGGTGGACATGTGGGCCCACTTTCCACGATGGTCTTAATTCAGAACGTTCTATTGAACATGACAGGATATCCTATTTTTGTTGCCGGCGGCCTATTGCGGGGCGAAATGATCGCGGCTTTGCTGCAACTCGGCGCCATAGGATGTCAGTTGGGGACCGTTTTTGCTTGTTGCAGTGAATCCATAGCTCACAGAGCTTTCAAACAGGCTCTGCTTAGGGCCAGTGGAAGGACGGCGGTAACTCCGGTACAATTGGATAAGCGATTCCCAATAACCCCAGTTCGTGCTATAGAAAACAATGGAACAGATGGATTTATTGCAAAACAGCGAGAGATTCTGTCTAAATTCGAAAGTGGGGAAATGGCCCTGGATAATGGTCGCCTATCGCTGGAGCATTTTTGGGCTGGATCGCTGCGTAGAGCGGTACTTGATGGCGACGTTGAGCACGGATCTCTGATGGCAGGGCAAATTGTGGAAGTAATTAAAGAAGAGAGAAGCGTTACGGCAATTGTTGAAACCATTCTTGCGGAGGCCGAGGCGTTTCTGGAGCACTCTTCGCCAAAAGACGGTGATTATCGAAAAAATGGGAGCATTTTATGAAAATAGGTGGTAATGAGCTAAGAATCGGTATGTTGATCGAACACAATGGCAAATTATGGAGCGTTTGCAAGACTCAGCATGTGAAACCTGGAAAAGGTGGCGCTTTTGTTCAGGTGGAGCTAAAAGAGCTAAGAGGCGGCACGAAATTGAACGAACGCTTTAGGTCCGATGAATCTCTAGAACGTATTAGATTGGATGAAGACGAATGCCAATTGCTTTTTAAAGATGGAACCGTTTATACTTTCATGAATGTTGCGACCTACGATCAGCTGCAGGTGGACGAGAGCTTGATAGGGGAGGGGGCTAGCTTCCTCCAGGACAATATGGTCGTTAAGATCGCCAGCCATGAAGGCGAAATTATCGGCGTTATTTTGCCTGACACCGTTGTTATGAGTGTTGTTGAAGCGGACGCCGTGGTAAGAGGTCAGACGGCGTCTGCTTCCTACAAGCCGGCGATGCTGGAAAACGGAGTGCGCATTCTCGTTCCGCCGCATATTGAGGCTGGAACAAGGATAGTCGTCAACACGGCTGACGTTTCCTACGTGGAAAGAGCCAAATGATAGTATGCCCAGATGGCGGAATTGGTAGACGCGCTAGGTTCAGGTCCTAGTCCACGCAAGTGGGTGGAAGTTCGAGTCTTCTTTTGGGCACCAACGGGAGTGTTTTAGATGTATTTACATCAGAATGATTTGCCCTCGGACGTATCCTTCGACGGCAGTGTTGCCGTTGATACGGAGACTATGGGGTTGGTAACGCGGAGAGACAGGCTGTGTCTGGTGCAGCTGTGTTCGTCCACAGGAGACGTCCACATGGTGCAAATGCAGAAAGACAGGCAAGATAAGTCGGAGAATCTCAAGAAAGTTTTGACGAGTCCATCAATTCTAAAAATTTTTCATTTTGCTAGATTTGACATTTCAATTTTAAACCATACTTTTGGAATAAAAGTTGCGCCCATATATTGTACCAAAATAGCTTCCAAATTGGTGAGAACATATACAGATAAACATGGTTTAAAGAATCTGTGCAAAGATATTTTGGGCGTAGATATTTCCAAGCAGGAGCAAACTTCCGATTGGGGGCGGCGAGAACTATCCAAAGAACAGTTGAAGTATGCGTCCGGAGACGTGCTTCATCTTCACGCGCTAAAGGAAAAGTTGGATGAGATGCTGGAGAGAGAAGGGAAAACCGACGTTGCTCGCGATTGCTTCAGAATGATAGACTTAATTTCCTCGCTGGAGCTGTCCGGCGTAGTTCCGGAGGAGTTATTTCAGCACTGAAAAGGCTACAATCCAAAAAACGACACGTTGTTCTTATTTTTCAGTTTCCAGGCCGTGAGTTGGTCGGTTTTGATGGTTTTTTCGATGTTGCTCATGGCTTCTATTCCCGAATTCCCGTTGAAATTTACGATGTGTAGTTTTAGGTGATCTTTAGTTAACTCCACAAAAGCCATAGCGTCTTCGTAGTCCATATCATTTTTTGCGAAATCCACAAGCACAAGATCCTGCATTGTTTTTAGCGGAAGAGCCTTGGCTTCTCCCTTAATTTTGTTGCCGCTCAGGAATAAATTTACCAATGACGAATTGTCTAACGATTTGCAGAGTGCGCCAAATGCCGCGTCGTCCATGGAGCAGTCGTTGGCTCTTAGTTCGGTTACGGAATAGTGCTCTTGCATAGCCTTTGACAGAGTTTCGGCGCTTTTTGCGTCCAACTCATTGCCGGAGACGTCCAAGATTTTTAACTTTGGCATTGCTTCAATGGCCATCATGAGCACTTGCATGTTATTGCCTTTCAGATGCATTGACGAGATATCCAGTGTTTCAAGATCGCGCATTTTTTGCAGAGAGTCGCGCAGAAGCTCCATATTTTCAAACAATTTAACCGATCCGTGCTCTTTTAGGCTATCAAAGAAGATTTTTAGATCTATCAGACGCGTCAGACCGCCAAGCTCTTCAAAAACTATGGCGGACGCGCTTTCTGATATGGATATGACGGAGAATTCAAGCTTCCTCAGTCGCTTTGTTTTTGCTACTGATTCCATGATTTCTTTGTGGGCGGCGTCACTTTCCGCATCGTCTCCGGCAGCGATGCTACTCCAGCCGAGCGTGAGCTCTTCCAGCGTTTCTTCCGAGTGACCGATAACACTGCTTAGGTGTTCACAGCCTTCTCGGGATATTTTTCCCAGCGTTACGCCGAGAAACTTCATTTTGGAATGTTCTGCTATGGATTGCAAAACGGCATTCGATTCGTCGGCCGATGAGCCTGGCAATTTAATTTTTATTGAGATTAATTGCTCGTGCTTTTTTATGATATCCGCGAGCAATTCGAAATCTTCCGGCGCAATTGTGCAAGAATCCACAATCAAACATCTTATGGTTGCTGGCAGGAGCTTCTGTATGTTTTCCAGCATGTCTCTGCTAAGCTTTAGCCTGTTGATTTCTAGGCTGGTCAATTCGGAATACTCTCTGAAAAAGTTAAGGTCGGAAAAATCCTCGTCTTCTTTTAGAGGCTCTTCATAGTAGACGTAGACACCGGTCTCCGGTCTTCCCAAAAAAATTATATTTCTTTCTTTTATGCATATGCCGACGATTTTGTCTGAAGCGATTTTTGAGGCCACTTTTATGAAAGGGAAATAGTTGGCTTCTTCCGACAGTTCTTCCCCAAAAACACTTTCGTGATTGCTGGGATTTTGTTTCATGGCGGGGTCCGTGCTAAATTGCGAGTCTCTTTCAGCATTCTTAATTGTCTTCATGGGCGCCTCTGCCAGCGCACAATAATTCACTTGAAATGTAACCATGAAAAGGCCAATCAGCCAGGCGAACAGTTTTTTATACAACCTCATCACAGAACTCCACGATAACTACGCGCGTTACTCAATGAAAACACAAAAAGGTAAATAAGATCTGAAAGTTTTTCGTTTTTTTGATTTTTTGTAATATATAATTACCGATTGCAGGATCGTATCAGAACATTCTTCTGGAAGAGTTGGCGTGGATAAAGAGTTCATAGATTTTCTCAAGAGTAAAGTCGCGATTTTGGACGTTGTCTCGACTAAAGTGCGCCTCCGCAGGTCTGGAAGAGATTGGTTTGGTCTGTGTCCATTTCACAAGGAGAAAACTGGCTCCTTTAAGGTGGATCCGCAGCTTGGCTATTATTATTGCTTTGGTTGCGGCGCTCATGGGGACGTCATAAGTTTTGTGAGAGATCTGGAGAAAATCAGCTTTGTGGAAGCGGTGGAACAGCTGGCCGCCACTCACGGTATTCCTCTGCCGCTCAAAAAGGGAAAAATCGTTGAGGACACAAGCAAATTAATCTATGCAGCCATGACGGAAATACAAATTTGGTTCTCCAACCAACTCAGAGAGCCAACAGGTTCTACGGCTAAGCAATATCTTGAGTTGAGAAAGATATCTCCGGAATCTACGGAAAAGTTTCGTCTTGGCTACGCCGCCGGTGGTGATAATCTAGTAAAGTCCCTGAGAAAAAAAGGCGTTTCCGATGATATTCTGCTAAAAACAGGGGTGTTTAACAAATCTAAATATGGAAACGAGCTTATTAATCGCTATAGTTCGCGGTTGATATTTCCAATTATGGACGTCATGGGAAGGTGCGTCGGTTTTGGCGGAAGAGCGCTGGAAAAAACTGATGCAGCAAAATATATAAACTCTCCGGAAACAGAAATCTTTATAAAAAGCAATCAACTGTATGGGTATTTTTTGGCAAAGCGCCGAAAATCTGCAGAGATTATTGTGACAGAGGGATATTTGGACGTTATCTCCCTGCATCAGGCAGGATTTGACGGGGCCGTGGCTCCATTGGGAACGTCGCTAAGCGAAACGCAAATAAACATGTGTTGGCGTATCTGCGATGATCCTATTATTTGCCTGGATGGAGATAGCGCCGGTTTGAAAGCCTCCTATCGTTGGACGGACAGAATACTTTCCGTTCTTCAGCCGGGAAAATCGTTTAAGTTTGCGAAACTTCCCCAGGGGTGTGATCCAGATTCGCTGGTAGCTAGCGATCAGTCCTCTGTTATTGAAAGCTCTCTTAAGGGATCGCTTCCTCTTTCGGATTGGCTATGGGATGGTGCTTTTTTGCTTTACCCATCGGAAACTCCAGAACAAAAGGCGGCTATCATTAGAATGCTGATGGATAAAACGGAAATTATCCAAGATATTTCCCTGAGAAAATTATATATTCAAGATATCAAACGCCGAGAGCGAGATTTCTACCGGCAATGGACGAAAAAAATATGGAAAAAGAGCAACATTCGTCCGGCAATTTCTGTTCGTAAAAAATTAGAAAAAATATTCATTGTGACCATAATAAATCACCCCTATATTATGGACAAGGTTGTGGAGAATTTTGTAAGGATTGAGTATGGAGATTTTCGTATGCGCGAGTTAAAGAAGCGCATATTGGATTGCTACAACGAATATCTGGCCAATAATGATTCCACAGAGTACCTTGCTGCAATGAGAGGGATGAAAATGGATACCAATGACGTGGCGCTGCATGCGGGATTTTCACTGTCGGATGCCAGCGACGACGAAGCTGTAGAAGGCTGGATGAAGCTGTGGGGCAGATATAACATGGATCCTCTTATCATGACTGATTTGCAGTCGGCGTCATCCAATTTAAAATCATCTTTTTCAGAAGACGATTGGCAAAGGCTAAGGG
>JAITRM010000003.1 GCA_031288395.1 Holosporaceae bacterium
ATAGAAGAGTCCCTGCAAACTTTCCTCGATTGCCTACAAGACTCCACAATTGCCCAATTGTGCCATAATAATTATTTGGATATTTAACAATGAGGATTGGTATAGTCGCGCTGGAGCAAATATGTTACGACGATATTGGTTCATCAGAAGCGTAATTATATGCTATAGCCCTGTATAAATCGCGCCGCTTCTAACCCAGCATGACTATATAAGTTTGAAAATGCCAAGCAATACGCTGCGTTTGCGGGGGTTACGCCGTCCCATTTCCAGTCCGGAACGTCGGTTAAAGGGAAATCGTTCATCTCGCGCTTGGGATCGAAGAAAATCCGAAAAAAACTCTACATGAGCGCGATGGTCGTGAAAAACCACAACCCACAGTTTGCAAATTTCGTGAAAAAGCTTGAAAAACGAGGCAAATGCGCCAAAGTCATCATCGTCGCCGTCATGCGAAAATTGATGCATATTTTCTTCGGCATCCTAAAAAACGGAGCCCCCTTCGATGAAAATTTAGCTTTCGGCTGTTGACATCAAAGACGGTATCTTCAGACTTTAATGGACGGCGTGTTTTGCATCTTTTTTTGAAGGCAACCGAATGCTAAACTACTGGGCAATGATGGATAGTTAATCGGACTGAATGTGACGTGAGTCTCGAAAAAATCAGGAAAATTATGGTGGCCGCACTTATTTCTGCGTTGGCGATATGCGCTTTCATCGCGCTGTATCTGCAATTGCCGATGTTCGGTCGACTGCCGCAGGGAGAGCGGCTGGCTCGGATCGAGAAATTGCCCAATTATCGAGATGGAAAATTCCATAATATCCGAGAAACTCCGCTAATGATAAAAAATCCCGTTAAGACAGCCCTGAAATTGCTGCTGGAAAGGAAAACAGAGCGAATGCCGCCCAAGCCACTGCCGGCGATCAAAACAGACCTTCATAATCTCGACCCCAAGGAAAATGTGCTGGTTTGGTTTGGTCATTCGTCCTATTTTATACAGATTGACGGTAGGCGCATTCTGGTCGATCCGCTTTTTAGCAAAGTATCGTCGCCTCTGCTGTTTTTTCCCGAAGCTTTTGCCGGCACGGATATATACCGCCCGGAAGATATGCCAGAAATAGACTGCCTAATCATCAGCCACGATCACTGGGACCATTTGGACTACAAAACTGTTTTGCAATTGAGGCCAAAAGTGAAAACGGTAATTTGTCCCATTGGCGTTGGCGAGCATTTCGAATATTGGGGATTCAGCCGCGAGAAAATCATTGAAATGTACTGGAATGAAAATATTTCACCGATGGAAAGTTTTGAGGTCCATTGTCTGCCGGCGCGTCATTTTTCCGGGCGCAGCATTTTTCGCAACAAATCCCTCTGGGCGTCGTTTTTGTTGATTTCCAAGGGCTTTAAAATATATATCGGCGGCGATAGCGGCTATGATACCCACTACGTCGAGATAGGAAATAGGTTCGGTCCTATGGATATTGCTATTTTGGACAGCGGCCAACACAACGAGAATTGGAGACACGTGCACATGATGACGGACGAGGTAATCAAAGCTTCCTGCAACCTGCGAACAAAGATGCTGTTGCCGGCGCATATCTGCAAGATCTCGCTGGCCTATCATTCGTGGGACGAGCCACTGATGGAGCTGTCGCGCATGGCAAAGGGAGAGAAATTTTCCATCGTTACGCCGATTATCGGCGAGAAGGTGAAATTAAGATCGCCTCTCCAGATAACCTCCAGATGGTGGGAAAATCTGAAATAATTCTGGCACATCGCGCTTCGCCGAAAAATAAAGACGTCGGCATAGTCCTTCTTTTTCAACTCCTCGCATTTTTACTCTCTTAGTATAAAAATATCCTTCAGTTGATTGTCGTCCAGCTCGGTTATCCATTTTTCTCCATCGGAAACGGTGAGATTGGCAAGATCTTTTTTGCTTTGAATCATTTCGTCTATGCGTTCCTCAAAAGTACCTGTGGCTAACAACCGATGTACCATAACGTTTTTCTTTTGTCCGATGCGGTAGGCTCGATCCGTCGCTTGTGCCTCAACGGCTGGGTTCCACCACAAGTCATAGTGAATAACATGATTAGCCGCCGTCAGATTCAATCCTGTGCCGCCGGCTTTCAGCGATAATACCAGTGTGCGAGTTTGAGAATTTTGCTGGAAGTCGTCGATAATTTTGTCTCGCTTTTGGCGCGTTAGTCCTCCATGCAAAAAAGGCACTCGCCGTTTGAACCTATTTTCCAACAATTTTACGAGGATCTTGCCCATTTCGGCGTATTGGGTAAAAATGAGAGTTTTTTCTCCAACATCTTGAATTTCGCCCAGAATTTCTTCCAGCATTTTTGTTTTTCCCGATTCATCCATAACGGCGATGGGTTTTTTTCCGTATTGGGCCGGATGGTTGCAAATTTGTTTAAGTGAATTGATAAGCTTCAAAACGAGCCCTCTGCGTTCGATTCCCTCACTGGTTTCGATCTCCTTCATGGATTCGTTTATTATCTGCTGATAGATCGCGGCCTGTTCTTTTGTCAGTGAACAGTAGCGATTATTTTCCATTTTTTCCGGCAGATCCGCTATGATGCTCTTATCGCTTTTACATCTGCGCAGTATAAACGGTTCTGTTATTTTGATGAACTTGTCAAGACAATCCAGGTCGCGCTCTTTTTCTATTGGAGAAGCGAACTTTTTGCGAAAGCTTCCTTCAGTTCCCAGGTACCCTTTGTTGGTGAAATCGAAAATGCTCCAATACTCCGACAAACGATTTTCCACAGGAGTTCCGCTCATCGCTATTTTGTGCCTTGCCTCTATGGATTTTACGGCTTTGGTTTGTTTTGTGGAATGATTTTTAATATTCTGAGCTTCGTCGATCACCAACAAAAACCAGCTGTGCTTTTGGAACTCGCTTTTGCAGCGATACGCAAGACCGTAAGAAGTGAGAGCAATATCAAACTTTCCTTTAAAATCTCTTTTGTTTCCGTGATAGATGATAGCGTTTAAATCCGGCGCAAATTTGTTGATCTCGTGTTGCCAATTGGTTAGAAGACTTGTGGGAACAATGATCAAAACTTTTTCTTTCGTAAGATGCCCCTCATTTTTTAGATGTAATATCGTCGATATTACCTGCAGCGTCTTCCCAAGCCCCATGTCGTCGGCCAGAATACTTCCAAATCCAGCGTCTATGTTTTGCACAAGCCAACTGTAGCCCCTTTCCTGATACGGGCGAAGCCGCACCTTCAAATTTTGCGGAATTAATTTCGGTTTATATTGTTTTATCTCTCTGAATAATTCAGCTAGCTGATTATCCATTTTCACGGAAGCAGACTCATATTCTTCCGCAAGTCCGGCCTGCAAAATTTCGCTCTGCGACAGGCCCTGTGGCAAATGATCGATTTTTTTCAACAGGGACTCGATTTGTTTTTCGTCCAGCAAAACATAATTATTGGCGAAACGCACAAGTCCCTTCGATTTTTGCAATAGCTTCTTGAATTCTGCGAGACTTATGTTTTTGTCGCCAATGGCGACCGTCCAGTCGAAATGTAGCAGATTGTCCAGATTCACAAATCCTGAACTTTTTTGTATTTGTCCACTGGAGCGCATATCCAATATCAATCTTGGCTGAAGCATATCCCGCAACGATTTCGGGAGCGCAATGGAAACGCCAATGGCCTTCAGAATGGGCAGAATAGAAGTAAAAATGCCTGTGAAATCTTCCAAATTAAACCTAATTGGCCCGTTATCGTCGATTATATTTTCCAATTCGGGAAAATGCTGAGCGAGCGCGGAAATATCAGATAAAATCTCAAATTTTTCGGCAGGAGAAACTTTTTTAAAAGCCTCTTGCAGGCCAAGTGGTTCCGTCGATTGTTGACTATCCAGTATAATCTTTAAATTCAACCGAAAATCATCGCCTAAATCCGCAATTTCAAGATACAGTTTGCGTGATTTTCTGCTCATGTAAAGATTGCTTAGCCATTGGTTGATTGCCGATGGAATCTCCTTCCGACTGAACTCGGCAAATTTGCACGCTCGGCCGGCGAAAAACATGTTCAGAATATCGTCGCCAACTAAATTTCCTTGGTAGAAAAAAAATCCCCTTGAGGCGACAAATATTGCCACCAGAGAAAAAAATTGCTCCTGGGCATCTCCCATATCCTTGATTATCTGCGGAGATATTTGGGATAGCTCGTCGATGATTTTGCATATTTGATCGTTGTAAATTGCCGGAATCCATCGAATTATGTTTTCTCCGTTGGCGTTCTGCAATATCTGTGGAATCAGAGCGTTCTTTTCCATCAATTTCATCGTGAAGAGCGAAACCATGTGCATAAATCTCAGCTGCTGATTCAGGAGATGAAGGAGAGAACTTGGAATTTTCTGGAAGAAATCATACAGGTTGAGCATTAATTGAGGGGAGTCTTTTTCTTTTGCCCCTACGATGTTAACGGCTGTTATTTTATGTTGATTATCAAGGCATATTTCCAAATTTTCCCAGGACTCTACGTCCGGAAATTTCTTCAGAAAATCTTCTTCCGGCATTTCTTGAGTATATTTTGCGACTCCAATAAAGTTATAAAATTGCTGCATCTTTTCGGAAAATTTTTTTTCATAAAAAACAACGTCGGATTTTAGAATACCAAATGTGGTTGATTTCAGATCGGGGATTCCAGATAAATCTACGCTATCCAAAACAGATTGTTTGAAATCCCTTTCCGCTTTCCTGTGATCGAACAAACTTTCTATTTTCAAAATCGATTTTTGCACAAGTTTATACTCGCCAAAATTTTTGACGATTTCTTCCAGATTGCAACCGTGCAAATCAAAGATCACAAACGGATTTCGATCTATTTCATCACAAATGAGATACAGTACTGCCGCAATGTGTTTGCAGGGAACAGCATAATCCGGACATGAGCACTCTGCGTCAACTTCGCTCCATTTTGAGGGAAAGAGTTTGATGCCGACATTCAGCAGCTCATTGTATAACTTGGGCGACAGCCTTTTATTTAGAAAAGACGACAAAATAGACGGAGATCTCTCTATCACCTGCTGCAGAATCTCTGTTTGTTTCTGAGAAAAAGCTTCGAATTCTATTATAACCTTGTAGGGAGTAGACCGTGATCCCTGAACGCGCGCTGTCACGATGTTTTTCACAATCTTTATATTGGAAACTGCGCCTTTGTTAGCGTAGGTACGACCGCGTGGAAGACGATTTTCGTCATCTATTCCATTGAACGTGTCCAGCCACTTCTGACCCCACCATGTTTTGCCATATGTCCTGATTACCACGATAAAATATTTCCACTAAATGCAGTTGCCACCACTTGCAGCGCAGCTTTCGAACGTTGCGGCGATGTGTTCGACTTCGTCGTCGGACAGTTCCGGATACAGCGGCAGCGAGATTGTGCCTTCGTAGTACTTCTCCGCCTTAGGAAAATCCCCACGGGAAAATCCAAGATTCTTGTAATAATCGAACCAATGGACCGGAATGTAATGCACCTGCAGATGCAGTCCGGCGTCCCACAGTCGGCGGAAAAAGTTCTTTTTGTCGATTTTCAGACTCTCGAAATCAAGCAGCACCGGACACAGGTGAAAACAGGCGTTGGAATAATCCTTTTCCTCCAGAAAGGAAATCCGGCTGTCTTTAGAAAATATTTTCTTGTATAGCGAAACAATGTGCCGACGTTTTTCCTTAAATTTCTCGATTCTTTTCAGCTGGGATATGCCCAGCGCTGCCTGCAGATCCGTCATGCGGTAGTTGAATCCGGGACGATGCATTTCGTAGTACCATTTTCCGTGGGTGTCGGTCAGATGGCGATCATTTTTGACCATGCCATGGGCCCTCAGCAACAGTAATTTTTCGTACAGTTCCCCGTCGTTGGTGGTGATGGCGCCGCCCTCGCCGGTGGTCATGTTTTTCACCGGATGAAACGAGAACACCGTCATATCCGAATGGGCGCAGGAGCCGACTTTTGTACTTTTATAGTCGGAGCCGATGGCGTGGGCTGCATCCTCCACCACGAAAATTCTCTTTTCTTTAGCGAAATCCCCTATGGCGGCCATGTCGCAGGATTGGCCGGCGTAGTGGACCGGAATTATGACCTTGGTTTTCGAAGTCGTCTGCTTTTTTATCTTCGCCACATCGATGTTGGCGGTCTCCGGTTCGACATCGGCGAATCTCACGGTGCCGCCGACGTAGGCGACGCAGTTGGCCGACGCCATGAATGTGGTGGGAGTGGTGACGACCTCGTCGCCGGAGGCCACGCCCAGCGCCAGCATGGTCAGGTGGAGAGCGGCGGTGGCGTTGGCCACGACGGCGCAATATTTCGCGCCGGTGTAGCCGCAGATGGCCGCCTCGAACTCCTGTATCTTCGGACCCTGGGAGAGGAAATCCGATCGCAGCACCTCCACGACCGCATCGACATCCTCTTGAGTAACGCTCTGCCGTCCGTAGCCGTAAATCCTCATTCCATCCATTCAGAACTCTTCAAAACCGACCCATGATTATCATATAGCAGACGTAACTTTTCAATATTAATTTTCACACTGGCGAAACATTTCGTAGTCAATACGCTTCTTTCAGTAGATCTCTCAATCAGCATACCTTGCTATCCATATAGCGCTATCCCAATGTTGAATATTACGGGACATGGAGGTACAATCGCGCGCATGCTGTTGCGTGAAGAGTCGTTGCATAGCATGTACGCTAGTCGCTATGGATGTGCCATCAATGCAGTTGCCTTTGTTTTTGTACTACAAGAAGATAATAGAAGGTTGCGTCAGCTCCGAGTACGCTGATTTTGTCTCGGTTGATCCTCCTGGTGAGAAGGCTTTCGGGGATTTTTCCACCAACGTAAGTATGGTTTTATCCCACAAACTTAAAAGAGGATCCATTGACATAGCCGAAGATATTTGCGCTCAGCTTCAGGGCAATGATAATTTTGAGCGCCTGGAAATGCGAAAGCCAGGCTTTATCAATTGGTTTGTTCCCAAACGCGTTTTGGTCGAGCATTTTCCCCAAATCTTGGATGACAACTTTGGGAGAATTGGCATTGGCGTTGGCCGATCCGTCAATATTGAATACGTTTCCGCTAATCCAACAGGGCCGATCCACGCTGGGCATGTTCGGGGCGCGGTTTCCGGCGACGTGCTGGCCAGACTGCTGGATTACGTCGGATATCGTGTAACCAAAGAGTTCTATATCAACGATGCTGGAAAACAGATGGAGATAATGGCCAGCTCTTTGTATCACAGGTATTTGGAACTTTTTGGAAAAAGCGGCGGCGAGCTTCCAAGCTGGGCCTATCCGGGAAATTACCTAATAGAAATTGCCCGTAAAATTGCCGAAGAGCACGGAGACAAATTTATTGATAAAGAACGATCCGAATGGCTAGACTTTTTCAAAGAATTTGCTTTGTCCAGCATTATGGTGGGTATCAAAAAAGACCTCGCGGATCTCGGCGTTATCCATGACGTCTTCTCTTCGGAACGAGAGTTGATAGAAAACGGCGCCGTGGATCGCGTGGTCAATCTATTGAATGATAAAGGATTGGTATATAATGGGACTTTACAGCGCCCGAGAGGCATGGATTCCGAGGAATGGGAGGAACGGGACCAACCTCTCTTCAAATCCACAGCCTATGGCGACGACGTGGATCGTCCGCTGCAGAAATCGGACGGGTCTTGGACCTATTTTGCCTCCGATCTTGCCTATCACATGGATAAAATCGAGCGTGGATTTGATGAACTCATTGATTTTTGGGGAGCTGACCACGGCGGTTATGTGAAGCGTATGCAGGCCGGAGTTTCGGCGGTTTCCGACGGCAAAAAAAGCCTGAAAGTGAAGATAATTCAATTGGTCAGGCTATTGAAAAATGGTCACGAGATAAAAATGTCCAAGCGGGCGGGAAACTACATCACAGCCCGAGACGTAATCGACAAGGTTGGCGTGGATGTAATACGTTTCATGATGCTGACGCGCCGCGACGACGCTTCGCTGGACTTTGACTTTGCAAAAGTGGTTGAACAGAGCAGAGACAACCCCGTTTTCTATGTGCAGTATGCCTATGCCAGGACGCATTCCGTAATAAAATTATTCAAACAAATGTTTAATTGCGAAAAAATGCCGTCTCTGCAGGACGTGGATCTAAATTTGCTAGACATGGACGGCGACATGAAGCTGGTAAAAGTACTGGCGGATTGGCCCCGTCAGGTAATGATGGCAGCCAAAAATCACGAACCTCACAGAATAGTGTTTTTTCTGATAGATCTTGCTTCTGCCTTCCATTTTTTATGGAATCAGGGGAAAGATGACAGTCAGCTACGTTTTATTTTGCCTAATGATTTGGCAAAAACCAAGGCGAAGATGGTGTTGCTCGAGGCTGTGCAGCATGTTATAGAATCTGCGTTTAATATAGTCGGTATTACTACCGTTGAGGAATTGCGCTAATGAGTCCGTTTGTGGATGATGAAGACGATCGCATCATAGATCAGGATTGGTCTCCACTTCCGCCGGAGAACGACCAAAGGTCGTTTTTTTTAAAGGATGACAAAAAATTTCTCATTATAGGCGGCGCGTCATCGGTGGTGGCGCTTTTCACCATAGCCTACATAATGTACTCCGGATCGCGACCCGTCGATCTTGATGAATTGCCGATTATTCAGGCAGATCCAGCTCCGGTTAAGGTAAAGCCAAAAGTAAACGAAGAAGTAAAACACCAAGATAAAACGGTCTACGATAACATCTCCGGCGACAAGCGCGTCGTGGAAGAAAAACTGGCCCCGCAGTCAGAGGAGGTTCTGTCGATTCCGGAAATGGACTCCGGGGAAGTCATATCCGATGAAGAAAAAAAGAGCATTATCCAGGCTTTTGACGAACTGGCTCCGGAAAAAGAATATAAAATTAACTACGCAAAGAGTCAAAAAGCAAATGCCGTCGACGGCGGCGCAAAAGCCGTAGAAAACGAATTGCAGCCTCCCATCCATAGGCTAAATGATGGAAAAGCCGCAAAGGAAAAGAAAACGCGAGTCAAAGGCACGCTGGAAAGATCTGCGACGGAAGACGGCGGTAGCGTTATGGTGCAAATCGCCACAGTGCCGACCAAAACAGCGGCGGAGGCAGAATATAACCGGATTCTCCGCAAAAATAAATTTCTTAAAAAAAGTGGAAAAAGAATTTTTAAAATCGATATGGGGGAAAGGAAGGGCGTTAAATACGGCATACAAGCGGGGCCATTCAAAAGCCGAGAGGAAGCCAAAAAGGTTGTGGCAGCGATGAAAAAAAATGGCTTTTTCTCTCACATATCGAAATAGGTCATGGAATCAACAAAGTTGTCAGTCCTTTTTTAGCACCAGCACAGCCCAGCCTCGATAGTCGTATCTGTGTATTTGCTTTAGACCGATGGCAGTGTACCGATTAATTACGCTGAAATCGTTGGAAGTGAATCCTGACAGTATTAAAATTCCATTTCGAGAAAGAGCTTGCGAGATTGGAATACTCATAGCTATCAGAGGTTCTGCCAGTATATTGGAAACGATGAAATCATATGATTTTGAAAACGGCTCCGAGCCGTGATTTTGAAAAACCGAAATGCGATGGGCTACTTTGTTAAGGGTAATGTGCTCCTGCGATACTCTAATCGCTTCTGGGTCGTTGTCGCAGGCGATGATGTTCCTACCGCCAAGCTTGGCCAGCGCTATGCTCAAAATCCCCGAGCCACATCCGAAATCCAGAACGTTTTTGTATTTCAGATGATCAAAAAATGCGTAGCAGGCTGCAATGCAACGATTGGTAGTCGGATGCTCTCCACTGCCAAAAGCCATGTAGCTGGAGATTTCTATTGGAATCCTATGCGCGGGTATTTTACTTCCGCGCAAATGCGAGCCATACACGAAAAATTCACCAACCGTGACCGGTTTGAGATTTTCAAAGCTTTTCTGAAGCCAGTCGACCGACTCCAAGGCTTTATTCTCAATAATTCTGCAATTGTACGTCTTCAAATAGCTTAGGATTTTGGGTTCTTCTATGGGCTCGTCGTGGAGCGCTTCCACGACCCAATGACCGTTCATTTCTAGGCAGGATGCGGACATATAGTTTTTTTCAAACAGAAGATCCATGACGTCAAAGGCGTCTTTGATGTTAAAATTTCCCAAAGAGCATTTGAAAATCTGATCCGTCATTTGAAAGCCGGAGAAAGAATCATCATCATTTGCCTGCCCTCCAGCTGAGGAGTGCCTTCGCATTTGGCGAATTCTTTCATATCTTCCATCAGGCGATTTAGCAGTTTTTCACCGATTTCCTTATGAGATATTTCTCTCCCACGGAAGCGCAGCGTAACCTTCACCTTGTTCCCTTCGCCTATGAATTTATGAATATTAGAAAGCTTTACCTTATAATCATGCTCGCCGATGACCGGAGTAAATTTAACTTCCTTTACTTCGATGAATTTTTGCTTTTTACGAGTTTCTGATTTTTTTTTCTGAAGCTCATACTTTAGCTTTCCATAATTTATAATTTTACAAACCGGGGGAGACGCCTGAGCAGCCACCTCCACAAGGTCCAGCCCCGCTTCCCGAGCCATTAACAGAGCCTCTTTTGTCTCCACAACTCCAAGCGCGTTTCCGTTCTGGTCTATCAAGCGAATCTGCGGTGCCAGAATCGCTTTGTTTATCCTATATTTCTCCTCCATGTTTCTTTCTTCCAAGTTTCACTCCCTCATTCTACGCTTCAGGTTAATAAATCCCATGTGAAAATCAATAACTCTCCGGCCAATTTTCGTCGGAGAGTTGCAGATTAGCACTAGAGATAATTTCTTTATCATAAACTTTAAATTTAGATTAAAACGGCCTGAATAATTTCGTCCGTTGGATCAATTTTTCCGTTTTTAATCATTAGCGACACAAAATTAAAAACGTTTCTCGCAAAAAGCTGGCTGGAATCGTTCGCCACTCGCGCAGCGAAATCAGAATAACCGACAATTGTCACGTTGCCGAGCGTTAACACTTCATCTTTTCTGGATAATTCGCAATTTCCTCCTGTTTCCGTAGCCATATCCAGAATAACGGCTCCGGACGGCATTGATTCCACCATTTCCTTAGTTACCAACAGTGGAGCTGGCTTCCCGGGAATTTGCGCAGTTGTGATCACTATGTCCACTTTCGCTATTATCTGAGCCAGCTTCTCCATTTGGCGTTTTTTGTAGTCGTCGCTCATTTCTTTCGCATAGCCGCCGACAATTTCTCCGTTTTCGTCACTTTCAACGGCTATAAACGCAGCGCCGAGACTTTCCGCCTGCTCCTTTGCGGCGACGCGCACATCAAAAGCATAGACAATGGCGCCAAGCCGTTTAGCCGTAGCGATAGCCTGCAGTCCGGCGATGCCGGCTCCGATAACCAAAACCTTTGCCGGACGAATTGTGCCGGCGGCTGTCATCATCATCGGCACGACTCTGTCATAATGGTGCAGCGCCTCCAGCATCGCTCTGTATCCGGAAATATTTGCCTGCGACGATAGGACGTCCATGGATTGGGCCCGAGTAATGCGAGGAATTTTTTCCAAAGCGCAGAGATGCACTCCATCGGCCTTTAATTTCTCTAACTTTTTCTTGTTTTGAAACGGCGACAGAAGCGCAATCAGATACGATCCGCGTTTAAATTTATTTTTTCCCGTCAGAGATGGTTTCACGGCAACATATAAATCCGCATCCGGAATATTTTTCGTTTTTTCGATTTTTGCTCCGGCCGCTTCATAATCTGCATCATCAAACAGTGAAGTTACGCCATAATCCTGTGGAAGCGCTACTTCCAGGCCTATTTCCCTATATTTTTTCACCGTTTCCGGAGTGATTGCTACCCGTTTTTCTCTCTCATCGATTATTGCGCTAATTTTCACGCCGTGACTCCATGAATTTTTTCGCCAAGCTCCGTCAACAGATAATCCCGCGACAGTGGCAACTCCCGGCAGCTTATACCACAAAAATACATTCGCAGAAAATGTCCCGTCATCTCTAGAGCAGAAAAAATATCCATATTTGAAGGGCTGTTGTCGTTGGAAACCAAAAAGCTCGGCAACCTAAATAGGCGATCTTTGTAATTCTCGCCAACTGACCTAATTACGGCGCGACCGGTGCATGGGGAGATATAAAACAGATTGTCGGTTTGACCGGTAACAGCGCATTTTGATAGGTCCAACCCCATCCCGACCTCCGCTAAAAAAGATATTTCAAAGAAGACGTAATTTACGAGCCAATCTTCTCCGGTGATGGATAAAAATAACGATTTCAGCACGCTGAAAAGCTTTGGATGTGGCGCTTTTTCCGGCAATCCTTTGGAACACAGCGCACAAGCGCTTTCTAGGATGAGAATTCTTCGAGAATCGGCAAATGCGTGACAAAAAGGAGAGAAGACGTTTTCAATTTGAAATGTTCCCAGCTGCTCGGGAGTTCGTCCTCTCCACAGCACGTGACTAAGGTCTCCGAATTGAATCGGGGTTTTAATCCCCCTCACTAGGCCGGAGGTTTTGCCGAAGGTCTCATTGAAAACCGTAACGATTCGGAGATTTTCAGCGAACAGTCGTGCCGATAAAACAATGCTGCTTTCCTGCCACTGCAATTTAGCCTACTCCTCCAAACGCCGTTTATTGGCGCCGTCAACCAGAACATGCAAAAAGAGATGTACTTTTCCGTTCAGCAGAGATGATAACTCCTCCCGGGCAGCTTTTCCGATGGCTTTTATTTTTCCGCCGTTGTGTCCCAGGAAAATTATCTTGTGCGCTTTGCTTTTCACATAAATATTTTGGACTATTTTCACACTGCCGTCCGATAGATTTTGGCAACTCTCTGTTTTCACTAGACAGGTGTAGGGGATTTCCTGGTGGATCCTATGATAAATGTGCTCCCTGGTAATTTCCGAAACGTATTTTTCGAAGGGCAGGTCCGTGGTTTCGTCGTCGCCATAGATCCACTCTCCCTCTGGAACAATAGAAGCTAAATAATCCAGAACGTCGTCAACTCCGCTTCCGGTCAAACTGGAAATCATAAAAATATTTTCAAAATCGCGCGTTTGGCTCAGCATTTGCGAGAGCTCCAGCAATTTCGGCTTATGAACCAGATCGACTTTATTCAATAGAAGAGAAACTTTCCTGGAACCATCGATTTTTTTCAACAGCGCAACGCTGTTGTCGAAGTTTTTTTTGGACGCGTCCACCAGGAACAGAACGTCATCGGATTCGCGGCAGGCGTCCCAGGCGGTTCTTTCCAGCTTAATATTTTTCTTGTTTCTCGAAAATCCAGGTGTATCAACCAATACAATCTGACTTTTCCCTCGGATGGCTATTCCCAGTATTCTGGACATGGTGGTCTGAATTTTTCTGGATACTATGGAAACCTTTTGGCCGACCAATCGATTGATCAGCGTGGATTTCCCCGCGTTCGTTTCGCCAAGTACCGCCACGAATCCGCATCTTTTCAATTTTGCACCCGCTGTTCCTTTAATTTTTTCAGCATTTTCTCCGCAGCGTCGCGTTCCGCGTTTTTCTTGGAATTTCCGATGCCGATGGCCGATAACCCGGCTGCTTTTGCCTCTATTTTAAAGGTTGGATCATGCGATTTTCCAATCATTTCTATCTGACTATAGACGGGTAATTCTCCGCGGACGGATTGCAAAAGCTCCTGCAATTGAGTTTTGGAATCTTTCTTTTTATGCTCTGTCTTTGTGATATTTCTTCCCCAAAGTTTGGCTATTATGGCGCGAGCCGTTTCAAAATTGGAATCTAAAAATATTGATCCCAGAACGGCCTCCATCATATCGGCGATGGCGGACGAGCTTTTGCTTTTTGATAAAAAAAAACTTTTGGGAACTAAAAAGCAGTCTACAATTTCCTTCTTTTGGCAGAGGGTTATGATAAAATCCGTTCCGGCCAGCGCCGCCACTCTGGTTGCAAGGTTACCTTCGCTGTCATTGGGGAATTTTTCGTATAAAATACTGGAAATGGCCAACCCAAGAACTCTATCTCCCAGAAATTCTAAACGTTCAAAGTTCATGGCGGAAATCTTATCGGCTTTTCCAATGCCAGGATGGGATATCGCCGCGGCAATTAGTTGTAAGCTTTTGAACTTATAGCCCAAAATATTTTCCAGCGCAGCTATGCCATCGGATACGGCGGCATCCATTAAATGATCCTCTGGAAAATGCGACTATATCTTATATTCTGGAGCCACAACCAGAACTCCCACAATTTGACTCCATTCGCTATGGAATATACCGTGTAGATGGCTCGCCCCATGAGATTTTCTTCCGGTACAAAACCTAAACCACAGCGCGAATCCTTGGAGCAATCGCGATTGTCTCCCATCACGAAGTAATGCCCCCGAGGAACCGTCACTTCGTCGAAATTGTTGGGGGCCGAGAACTTCATATCGTCGATGTAGGCAACCGTGTGGGGAGGAACGTCCGCCAGCGGAAGTACTTCTTCGTAGAGACTCAGCTCTGTAAATCTGCGAGCCTGCGTATCGTGGTGAACCATTTTATTTTTGGATGACAACTTGGCCTCAACGCCGTTTACACTGATGATTCCGTTGGTTACGCTCACTCGATCGCCGGGCAGCGCGATGACTCTTTTGATGAGATTAATGTCGTTGTTATCTGGCTTTTCCGGATCATAGGGATGTTTGAAAACTATTACCTCTCCGCGTTTTACATTGTTTTTGAAGAACCTACGCCCGGAGAATAAATTGGGGCTGAACCATACGCTATGTTTGCTGAAACCATAGGCCCACTTTTCCACCAGCGGCATGTCCCCAATCAACAGCGTCGGAACCATCGAACTGGACGGAACTATGTACCAATCAAATACAAAAAACCTGAATAATGAAAAAAAAAAGACAAAAACGATCATGAAGCGAATGTCTTCCTTCAATTGGTTTCGTTTCTGATTCGAATCTACGATTTTGCCTCTTCTGCGGAAAGAAAGGTGGCGGATAAGGCCTTTTCCGCTTTTTATGAACTTATCAAGCATAATCTCAGTCGTCTTTCTTCACGCGTTCGCGCTTTTCGTGACGCTCTTGCGCTTCGATCCCGAGCATGGCCACCGGCCTTGCCTCCAGTCTTTTTAGAGAAATCGGCTCTCCAGTTTCTTCGCAATATCCATAGCTGCCATTTTTAATTTTCGAAAGAGCCTCGTCTATTTTGCCAATAAGCTTATAGGCCCTCTCCTTACTGTGCAATTCATAGGCAAGTTCTGTCTCGTTGGAGGCTCTGTCAACGACGTCAGTGCAGGTTTTCTCACCATTCTGCAACTCTTCGATAACCTCATCGTTGTTTTTCAGCAGCTCTTTTCTCCAACTAACGAGTTTACGCCGGAAATACTCCCGCTGAAGATCGTTCATGAACTCCTCGGTGTCGGATGGTTTATAACCGTTTGGTAATTCGCAAATTTTGTCGTCCATTGCGTTTACTCCGTGACGAAAAACTAACCGAGAGCTGCTTTTACCTGGCTAACAATCTCGCCGAACGCAACTTTGTCGTTAACGGCCAACTCGGACAAAATTTTCCTATCCAGTGATATTTTTGCCTTTTCCAATCCATGAATAAACTGAGAATACTTCATGCCATACTCCCTAACAGCAGCGTTAATCCTGATAATCCAAAGCCTCCGCAGATCCCGCCTCTTGTTGCGCCGATCGCGATAGGCAAACTGCATCGCCTTTTCCCACCTCTCCAGGGCCGAGCGATAGCACTTGCTCGAACGACCGACGTACCCCTTCGCAAGTTTCAGGACCTTTTTATGGCGAGCGTGCGCCGTTACGCCTCTTTTTACCCGTGACATTTCTCTCTCCCTATCTGTACGGCATATATTTCAAAATGTTCTTACTGTCGTTGGGACTCAAAATCATGGTGCCGCGGGCTTGTCGTTTCATTTTTTGGGGACGTTTCCTCAGATTATGCCTTTTAAAGGACGCCTGAGCTATTACTTTTCCTGACGAACTGAACCTAAAACGCTTTTTGGCGGCGCTTTTCGTTTTTAGCTTGGGCATTTTCCATCTCCATCTGCACGAATAAACCCAGATCCATCACATTGCATCCAACTTCTGCATCTTATAGCAAATATACAACGAAATTAAAACTAGACATTCCAATCTTTTGCAAAACACCGCTCCAATGAGGGCGGAGTATCGCCGAACAGAGAGGCCGCCACCCAAACGCCCCCTCGCCCGGAGGCGAGAGGGTGACGGGAACCGCTACAACTTCACTTACAGAGGCACAAGCTCGTTTACAGCACGTTTGGCAGCGGTAATCCGGAGCTGCAGAGCGTTACTATACTCAGGAACAGCAGTAATCCCTAGACCATACGGGTCGTTTTCGCCGCCGTGCATGGCGGACGCGGCGATGGCGTCCAGCGTCATCGTAACATACCCTGCTACGGTTGACCGGCCAGTAGGATCACCGCCAAAGTTGTCAAGACTTTTCATTCCCTCTATGGCGGAAATAATAGTCTCGGCGCTACTGCCTCGAACTTTAGGACCAGAATGGGATCCGAGACCAAAACCACTTACGAATTTCTCGTAGCCTTCTCCCGCATCTGTAACCCTGGTCTTCATAAGCTCAATCTCCTCCTTCTGCCGCTGTTTCTCTTCCTCTTCTTCCTCTTCCTCCTGCTTCTTCCGCTCAGCTTCCTCTTCCTGCCGCTTCAGCTCTTCTTCAGCCTCCAGGCGCTTCTTCTCGGCTTCAGCTTCCTCTTCTTTCCGTTTCTGCTCTTCTTCAGCCTCCAGGCGCTTGCGCTTGGCTTCAGCTTCCAGATGCTTCAGCTCCTCTTCAGCCTCCAGGCGCTTGCGCTTGGCTTCAGCTTCCTCTTCTTTCAGTTTCTGCTCCGCTTCGGCTTCCTGACGCTTACGCTTGGCTCCGGCTTCCGTTTCTTTCCGTTTCCGCTCCGTTTCCTCTTCCTGACGCTTACGCTTGTGCTTGTGCCTGGCATCATACTCTTGACGCTTCTGCTCAGCTTTGGCCTCCTCTTTTTGACGTCTACGCTTGGCTTCAGCTTCCTCTTCTTTCCGTTTCCGCTCCGCTTCGGCTTCCAGGCGCTTCAACTTTGCTTCCTCTTCCTGACGCCTACGCTTGGCTTCAGCTTCCTCTTCCTGACGTCTGCGCTTGGCTTCAGCTTCTTCTTCTTGCCGTCTCCGCTCCGCTTCCTCAATCTCTTCCCGATGCTTCCGCTTGGCTTCCTCTTCCTCTTCTTGCCGCTTGCGCTCGGCCTCCTTCCGCTGTTGCAGTCTCTTCTTCCGCTGTTGCAGCGTCTCCTCTTCCTTGCTTATCTCCTCTTCCTCTTTCTCTAGCTTCCTTCTCTCCACTTCCGCTCTCCGTTTCTGCAGTTGCACATCTTTCCAATTCGCGGTGTCCACAATGGCCCCCAAAAACTCGTCAGACATCAGGATATCGCTCATAGGCGCCAGGTGATCTGTGTAAAGGAATACGTACCGTGACTTAGATGCATCTAAAGCCGCAACCATCCCCCTTGCGGCATCTTCCCGCGTAATGGGACGGCCTTCTCGCATCTGGACCCCTAGGTATCCACCAACGTTTAACGGCCACCACATAATAGTAAACCAGGCCGATACCATCTTCAAACTATAATCTCTCGAAAACGTCCCTAGATTTTCCTCAGCCAAAAACATCTTTAGATTTTCTTCTGCAAAAAAGGCTCTCAGCCTCGCTACAGGCTCACTAAATCGCTGTTTCCCCTTCTCTATTCTATCCCTAACGACCTTTAGTTTCGCCTCTTGTCCATTCACTGTGCTCACAAGGGCGTTCAAAAACTCGTCAGACTCCAACTCGCCGCGCAAAGGCTCAACATGATGGGCATAAACCGCGGGGTATAGCTTAATTTCATCCAAACTTTCTTCCATCGTTTCTCTAACGCTTGCTAGCGTAACAGGAAGGCCTTCTTGCACTTGGATCCCCAGACGGCCCTTAACGTTTGAGGACTCATCGCACATATGGGTAAGCCAGTACAACGTCTCATTCAAGTTCATATTTCTCGTGTTAACCAAAAGCTTCCTCAGGTTTTCCACTGTAAAAAAACTGTCTAGTCCCTTCTTCGCTACCATCCTACGCTTTGATGCCTGTCGCCTCCGCTCCACTTCTTCAGCCTCCTTTTCGCGCTTCCTCTGTTTCGCTTCTTCGACCTCCTTGCGCCTCCTCTGCCTCGCTTCTTCAGCCTCCTTTTCGCGCTTTCTCTGCCTCGCTTCTTCAGCCTCCTTTTCGCGCTTCCTCTGTTTCGCTTCTTCAGCCTCCTTTTCGCGCTTCTTCCGCTTCGCTTCTTCAGCCTCCTTTTCGCGCTTTTTCTGCTTCGCTTCTTCAGTCTCCTTTTCACGTTTCCTCTGTTTCGCTTCTTCAGTCTCCTTTTCGCGCTTCTTCTGTCTCGCTTCTTCAGCCTCCTTTTCGCGCTTTTTCTGCTTCACTTCTTCAGCCTTCTTTTTGCGCTTCCTCTGCTTCGCTTCTTCAGCCTCCTTTTCGCGCTTCCTCTGTTTCGCTTCTTCAGCCTTCTTTTCGCGCTTCCTCTGCTTCGCTTCTTCTTCCTTCCGCTTCGTCTCCTCTTCCTCTGTCTCTTCCGTCTCCTCTTCTTTCTGCTGTTCCTCCTTCTTCCTTCCGTTGATCTCTCCATGTTCTTCTAGGACGTCCTTCGTCTTGTTGTCCTCTTCTTCCAACGACGCGTCGAGGGTTGCCTGCTGCTCTGTCTCATCCTCCAGGTCTTTTTCGATGGCCAACTCGTTAAATGAACTCTCGTTGTTGTCGTCACCGTCACCGTTACTCAAACTAAGGCTTTCGGTGCCGTGCTGGCTCAATGAGGCACTGCCGCTCTCGCTTTTGTCTTCTTGCTGCGAGCTGGGAGGCTGTGACGTGTCGCCGTCGTTGTGCTCGCTGGCGACCGGTGAGGGAGCACGAGGCTGGCTAAGCGACGACGTGGCGGAGCCCTTGTGTTCGCTGGCGACCGATGAGGGAGACCGCGACGTGTTGTCGCTGCTGTGTTCGCTGGCGACCGATGAGAGAGCACGAGGCTGGCTAAGCGACGACGTGGCGGAGCCCTTGTGCTCGCTGGCGATCGGTGAGAGAGGCTGCGACGTGTCGTCGCTGCTGTGTTTGCTGGCGACCGATGAGAGAAGTGGC